>NZ_CP130702.1 GCF_030553075.1 Halomonas sp. I5-271120 | reverse complement strand
ACGGTCCACCGTGTCCATGACCAGAGCGCCTAGCCCGAAGGGACGCTGCCAGAAGGGGCTATTGGTCGACAGATCCCGGATGCGCGAGATCTCCAACTGGTCCCGCTGGCGATTCAATACCCCACGGGCGTAATAGACACGCTGGGTGGTGAACTCGAATCGGGTAGTGAGTAGCGCCAGCAGTCGCCATACCGCCGGGGCCATGACCACCAGCCAGACCATGGCGAGGAACCAGTAGTACCAGGTCTGGTACGGGAAAGCGTCCCCCATGGCATCTGCCACCTGCTGGGCGACCCACTGAAGCTCCACGCGATAGACCGGTGCGAAATGTGTGATCGCGCCAGCCACGACAGCGTGGATCAGCAGCTTGGGGAGGCCAAGCACCAGAGAAGGGCTGGTAGCCCCCAGCTTATCTTCACGATCCGCCTGCTGTTGATGTATCTCGTGTGGATCCTGTTCGAAGAAAGGCACGCCGGAATCATTGCTCATCTGCATCTCCTATTATCTGGTTGTGCTCCCCCAGTCTATGGAGAGGGATAGAGCGTCATCGGTTGTTCGGCGCCATCTTTGGGAGGACATGACCATGCGGTGTGCTTTTCGTCGGTCATGCACAAAAAACCCCGCTGGCTCGATGCCAGCGGGGCGGTCTTGGTGGGTAGGATTGTGACTTGGTGACAGGCTCTAAGTAATCGCCGGAATCATCCAGCGAACGCAGCTGGACCTCCGGTTTTTGCTCGAACTGCCCCTTCGAGATGGACAAGCCATAGCTGGTCAGACCGATGACCTCACCATTGAGGGTCCATTCGTAATCTTGCACTCGGCCATCGGTATCGTTGCAATCCGAGCGATAGCGCCAGCTGGTGCTCGACTCGCTCAATGACATTTCGCAAGTTGGCGGCTTGTTCGCGACCACTTCAATGGTCTCGACTTGCTCAGCAGTCTCGCCGTAATCGGTGAAGCCCCTGACCACGATGTCGTGGGAGCCTTCATCGAGGCTTACCCTGGCATAGCGGCGGGCATCTTCCAGCACCTTTCCGCTCACCTCAAACTCATATCGGTTGATGTAGTCGCGGGGATGGCCACCGCTAACACGGGGGAGATGTTCACCTCCAGAGGCTCGCGCATCAGCGAATTTGAGACGTAGAGGCGCTGTTCGATCTCGAAGGGCTCCGGCTCCCCGAAGACCAGCTCATCTTTCAGGACAGTTTCGTGTCCACGCGAGTCGGTGATGATCGCCCGGTAGGTGTAGGAGCCTGCCTCTGGGGCAGGCACCTTGCTTGACCGATCTTCAGGAATCGGTGCTGATCAAGATGTCTTGCGGGAAGAGCGGCGCTGGCGCCATTGCCTCACCACAGGACCGATCCGCTTCCAGAGCTTCGACATGGCCCACAGAGTCGGGATACCGAGCACGATCCAGGGGGCGAGGAAGACGACCACCAGCACGACTTAGCGGCAATGATGGGAAGGCGGTACGGCTTGGACACGGAGCTCTCCTTGGCGAACGTGACCCTAAGGGCGGGGCGACCGATGCCGAGCCATTCTCCCGGCACGGCCGTCAGGTCGATCGTGCTGCCAAGCCTACCATGTGCGAGATCCCCTTCAGGGGGCCTTGGTCACTGATGCCACGAAGCGCTGCAAGGCCTCGAGGCTATCCAGTTTCAAATGCCAGTGCGCCTGCTCGGCGATGACCCCTGCCGAACGCGGCAGCGCCGCGTGCGACGCGCCGCCATTCAGGATGAATATCTCAGGGTGTTGCGGGGGAGGTAGCAGCGTACGCAGATGGATGGCGGACGTGAGCCTGCGCTCGAGGATGATCTCCAGGGCATTCTCACGGCCATAGAAGGCGATTGCCTTTGTCGGTGCCCGCTGGACCGTGAGCTGAGCATCCAGCAGGCTCTTGGCCCGGTCGACCAACGCCGACGGAGCTGGCGCTGGTGGCCATTGAGCGTCTTCTCGCTGCCGGACGAGGGCATCAAGTTCCCCCACTGACAGCGACAAGCTGACTTCCACTTCCCCCGCGTCGGTGGTTTCCTGGATTCGGCGCACTTGGCGTGCCACCGCGGGGCGGCTGATGCCATGTCGGCGGGCAGCAGCGGTCAGAGTTCCCACCTCTCCGGTCAGCACATCATGAGCCGCATCGCGGCCAAGTCCTGACATGCCCAGGCTGTCGGCCAGAATGTCGAAGGTAGCGGGGTGCACAAGAATGCCTCCGTTTGAGTGAGACCAATAAAATATCAGATATGGGAACATCGGCAACGACCGATTGGTTTCTATATTCACCATCAGCAAATAAGCTGGTATGTGAGTTTTTCCACGTTTTCTGTGGAAAAGTCGGTGAACAACTGGTCACGGACCTGTCATGAACCGCCTCACGGCCGGCATTGTCCCGCTCTCAAGCACAAGCTGATCAATTTTTGACCATCACCTTTGCTGGGCGCCCAGGACGGGTGCGCCGCAATGTCGGTTGAAGTGATACCGAAAAATGCCGATAGGGGGCCAATAGGCTTCGAGGATATATCCCTGAAGTTAGGTTCTGGATCAAAAGGGGCGTGTCATCATGCCATTGAAACCAACATGAAGAGCGACACATGAAGCGCGTAAAAGGACTCATGACCGTACTGATGGCCACCTCAATTGTCAGCGGTCAGGCAATGGCAGAGACAACCGACTTCGAGAAAACGGCGGCCAAGCTCATGGAGAGCGGATCAAGCTTTTTTGACGGCATGTCGGATGCTAATGGGAACCTCACCCAGAAGGCTGAAAAGGCCATGGAAAAGCTGGGAATTGATGAATCCACCTTCAATGAAAAGATCGAGAGCTTTAGCGAGAAGGCGGGGTCAGCCTTTGAAAAGGTGGGCTCAAGCCTCAAGGATGAAGGCGCATCCTTTATCGATGGTGACAAGCCAAGTTGGTCGGATATGTCTTCCAATAGCGATCTGCTAGAGCAAGGTGTCGAGTCAGTGAAAGACGGGGTAGAATTTATTCGTAATCAGTAGGTTATGAACCTATTGTCTCTAGCTTGCCGCCAGTGGCCGGGCGCCGGCCACTAACACATCCCACCTGAGAAATTTTCAATGCAGCCAACAACGCCTGACTCTAGCGCCTGCAACAAGGCTTCAAGTATTCCCTCGACTCAGCCCTTAGTAGAGCACCACCCTTTTTTCTATCTTTACGACCCAAAACCGCGTGGAGGTTGTGTTAGGAAATTTAGATTCCTCTCGCGAATAGAAAGCTCCAGCTTTTTATCTCTGGATAGGTGACAAAAGCATTCTTTTGTCATCTGAGAAAAATCAACTCTTTGCATTCGCCCATCGGGTAGCTTGATGTGTGCTGTAACTTCAACTCCCTCTTTCCCATTGTAGGTGACATCTACCAGCACCCATTCATCATCGTTGCTAGCAACCATATTAAAACCCCCGAGAAAATCATTTATTCTAACAGATTCTAGGGCGTTAATGATCGATTTGAACGCGGTATAGGACTATACATCGATCCACTGTTCCGTAAAAACAAGTGGAGAAGGGGGCTATCGGCGCAATAGGGTTCCGCATCTGAATCATCGTGGTACGGTGTAAATTGTCGGCGCCAAGGGTTATACCGGCGAACATGGAACTAAAGGAGTGCACAATCGATGGCAATCGCACACATTGGACAGGTCTCAATCTCTTACCCGGTGCCGGAAATGAATGGCGGGATCAAGTCCCCCCTGATCTCGGTGGCCAAGAGCCGTGACTTCGAAGTGGATATGAAACTGGAGATGCGCGAGGGTGAGCCGGCAGTGGTCGCGTATGCCCATCAGCGCGATGTCTTCCAGGTTGGCGAGGAAGTGCTGTCCGCAGAGACCCTGGAAGCGCTGGACCGGGCTACGCAGGAGCGCATCGTCGTCGGCCTGTACCAGCCGCATTATGCGACCACCTACCTCGCATGGATCGCGGAAGGTCTCATCAACCCGTGGGGAGCGATGGATTCCGGTCAGCGCAAGAGCGCCTGAACGACCAGACGGACGAATCGCGCTCTCGTAGCACAGGACAGCCCTGCCAATCCATTGGCAGGGCTGTTTCGTTGGCGACTAGCTGCGAAGACATAGACGAAAAGGCGGAAAACCCTGACTGAGAAAGACTATATCGATTTCCTTTCATAATAATTACGGGATGAAGCTGCCCCATCTCTCCTCCCCAAGCGGGCAGCTTCAGTCTGCATAGCCAGTCGTCGGGTCTCTTGTAATAACTCAGGTCGCAGGGGGCGGTGTCTGCTCTTCTTCCCGATCATCCCGCACCTGACATTTATAGAAGAGGTAAGAAACCTTGTTTTCGCTGCTGTCCTGCAGGGGTTGCTGTCGCAGTTGGCGCCGGCGAGCCTCTTGACGATCCACTGGTGGTAGCAACAGGGAGTCTTGCTCGCACCAGGCAGCCAAATAGGGGGGGTGGGCGATAATAATTACACCTTACGGTATACGATATTTAGTATTTATTACGCTAACGGGCTTGCTTCAGCCCTCCTGTCTGCAACCAGTCCAGCTGGGAAAGCGCTATGTGGTAGAATTGTGGTATGTGCTTGTGAGGAGGCAGCATGCCGATCGAACCAGGGGATTACCCGTCAATAGAGCCGAATACGGCATTGGGACAAGCCCTTGTAGATTTTTTCGAGGTACTTGGCCCCGTATACGATGAGGGCGATAAGGGAATCTTCCGGGTCATCGTTTTTGGTGGGTGTGCGGTTCATATCCACACGCAAGCACGAGGCAGTGCCGACGTAGATGCTGAAGTCTCGTCGCATGGATATGCTACAAAGAGCGAGATCGTTGCGCTTCTGGAAGGAGATCCCTATGTCTTTACCGACGATGAGGGTAACTTACAGACGTTAGAGCTGGACGCCAGCTTCAATACAACGCTAGCACCGCTGCACGAGGACTACGAAGATCGGGTTGTGCGGCTGGTGGCACAGAGCAGCATCCCAAACGTCGAAGTCTACGTCGCCAGTGCAATCGATGTGGCGATTTCGAAGCTCGGCAGGTTTGGTGAGCGCGATCAGCAAGATATCCAGGCACTGCTGAGCCTTCCTCAGGTCGATGTCTCTGAATTTGAACGATTCGCCCGGGAAGCGATCGACTACTATGTAGGTGAGAAAACTCGCGTCTTTGGAAACTTGAGCGTGGCATTAGACGACCACCAAGAGTGTTAGGGACTAGCTATGGCAGTTTCATTCACACAGAAGCGTTTATACCGAGTGGGCTCACGTCCTCTCGATCGTGACGCGAATGAGGTCACTCGCCTTGCCGAAGCCGTTTGGTATCGGAATTACCGGCCTCGCCAAGAAGAGCTGGAGCGGCTGCGTGATGTGATGCCGCGGGAAGAGTTCCAGCGCACGCTCTGCGTGCTTGAGATCTTGAGCCTGTATCCGGTCTGTCGCCGAGACACCGCCAAGCACCTGCAGGCGCTCACCCGGCGCTTTCATCGTCAGTTGTTAGGGGGGGATGATGCTCCCGTGAAAGGGCGGTACTCCCCCAGCAAACGGTGGGGGCTGCCGGATACCACCAACCTGGTACGCAAAGCACTTTTGCCCCTGCAGACCCGAGCGTACGCTGACTCTACCGAGCGGAGACACGGTCTCAGCGTCTGAAGGGGTGCTATCAACGACAAAGGGCAGCCACGGTGGGCTGCCCTTTGTGCATCTATTGCCATAGCTGGCGCATGAGTGGGTATCCAGGCCCAAGCCGCCACCCTCATCGGGGCCGACTATGCTGGCGCACCACCCCATGAATATCTCCGGGCAGCGTGTCCAACGTTGGACGCATGCAATCTACGTCAGCTTCCTCCAGTTCTTCCCCGGGCCCGCATCAAAGCGAAGGCAAAGCCCTGTCCTTCGCAGCCGTCCTGCAGAGCTTGATGTTGCCGCTGGCACTGGCGAGCCTCTTGGCGCTCGATATGTCTATGCGTTGGGCTCTCCCTCCTAATACTCGTATATCTGCATAGATTTCTGGAAATACCGAATTGTCATAGCAACTCCGCATAGAAAGAGGAAGAGAGACTGGGAGTAGATGATACTAACAAAAGACGCATCATCAAAGAGATTGGACCAAATAAGCGGGATAAACAGCATAAGCATCACAGAAGTAATAGCTACTTGTGGCACAAAGGTATCCCGCATTCCACGAAGCGCGCTTGTTGCAAAGGTCAGTATCCCACTTGAAACCACGAATACAACCAGGGCCAGCAGGATGCTAGCGTCATATCCTGCCAGTTCATCGTTAAGGCCAAATAACCTTACTAAGACAGGAAAAAAAACACACCCGATGAACAGGGTAGGAACTATTACCAAAACCCACCCTGCTACACTGTAGAAAAAGTTGTCGAAGCACTTTCCGGGTTTTCTGCTAACCGCCAAGCTGTTAGCTTGGCAAAAAGCTGCCACTGGAATTAGAACCAATGCACTTATACTACTAAAAACGGAAAGCATTCCAACGTAATCAATATCAAGCGTCAAAAGCCTGTCATTTATAAGATAATAAATAGCTTTTTGCCCTCCCATGCCTACGGCAACAGGGAGGCCTAAGCTCATTATGTTGTGCATGGGAAGGAGTCGAAGATAGCGGCTTTTTGGAGGAGGTATTAGGCATTCCTTGCAATTTCTAAACACCAGAAACATAAGTAAAGAGCATAGCAGAAGCCCCTCACCTAAAATAAAGCTGCCCATGGAGTATGCCAGTGGGCTTTTAGGATTAAGGACACCCAAGGCTATTACTATAAAACCTATGGTGGAGATAGAGGAAATAAGCTTTGACCTAGACACGCTGCGCTGAAGGCCCAACGCCTCCATATAAATGTATAAGAAGCTATTGATGCTAAGCACTACGATCGACAGGAGGTATAATGTGACATATGGAATGACTTTGGCGTAAGTAAACCCTGTCATGCCATCGAATGAAACATAGTATGTGACGATCGCGTAATTTATAGCAGCTGCGATAACCCCTAGGATAAAAGCTAGAAGTATCCCCGAATAAAAATAGATGCCAATGCCGTTGTTATTCGGATTGCGGGCAACCAGGTTTCCGACAACCATAAGCGGCATCGTCAAAATGGTAGTCGCTACCATAAAAACAGACATCAAGTACCCAAACACTGACAAAGCATCGAAGCTGGACCTTGATAAGAAAAGAATCAGGGTGGCAGTGGAGGCAAAAGGCATAAATCTTGTGACGCTAAATGGCGCCATTCGAGTTGAAATGAAAGTCTTATAGCTCTCATTGCCAAAACCAGATGTCGATGCTATGCCCATATTCTCCTCATCCTTTCACCAAACTCTAGCTCATGTAATTGTTGGGTTGCTTCGAAGCAGTCAACAAGGTTGGTGTGATCAGCTTCTCCTCGCATACCAAAATATGGGAAGTGGTGGAAGTAATAGCCGAATATCTGATACGTATCAGCGAAATATCTTCTCGTGTCAAGGATATGATGATGCCAAACCTCGTCAACCTCAATGCTTGGAACAATTACAGGGGCAACATCAAGGTATTTCTTGTTCAAGTAGAGGAAGTTTTTGTAATACTGAACAGCTACATCGACTTCTTCTGATTCCCAGAGACGTGAAACTGTAGGGTCCGGTTGGGTAAGTTTTCCCTTTAGGGCTGAAAAGTCCATGGCATTGATGTGCTCTACTGCATACTCAATACTCGGAGTATCTTCCAAGCTTGGAGTAGTCATGTCATGGGGGAGAGTGTCGAGTATATCAGCAACGTTTCGCATTATAACCTCCGGAACTAAGAGGAGAGGCCTAGCCTCTCCTCATGCAGCATGGCGCGCTTACCAGCTACCGCCGCCCTGGCAATGACCCCCACCGGCATCATTCTCGGAGAACTTTTGAGTTTGTGCAGTCTGCTCGGGCTTAACAGTTTTCGGCTGCTGCTGAGCCAGCTTGATCAGCGTATTCATATCGATACTCCTAAAGAGAAAATGGATCAGTCCTTGATGGCTTCATGCGCACCATCGTCCCTGCTGGGCGCACTTTAAGGTTAACGATCATGCTGTCTTATCCCAGCTGTACGAAAGGACAGTTGCGGACCCAATATGCGAAGAATTATATTTAAATGTCCAGCCTCAAGAGCCAAAATCATGGTAACGCATTCGACCATAGATCTTTTTGGATATAGCTTTCATTCAAAGACTTACAATTTCTGCAAGCTTGATAATAAGGCGTTAGAAGAGATATACCAACTTCGCAAGGAGTCTTTTATCGATAGGAGGAAATGGGATATCAAAAGCTACACGGGAGGTGATCTCGAAAGGGATGAATATGACGATGAGGATAGCTATTACACTTGCCTGTATCACAATGGTCAGCTTGCAGGCTGTTTAAGGGCACGCCCTTTCTATTCCACAAACATGATTGCCGGTTGTTTGAACCACATGTTCCCATTGGTGGATCTTGAGTCCTACAGAAGTTCACTTTACTGGGAGGCTTCACGCTTCACCATAACCCGGAAGCCAAAGATTATTTCTTCTAATCTCGACATCAGAACAGTTGCTCTATTTATGGCGATGCTAGATTTCTCATGTCTTGCTGGATTTTCCCACTACCTTATTGTTGTCGATGAGCTAATGCTGCGCATCCTCAGAAGAGCTGGCTGGGATTGCAAGATATTAGATGTTAGTTTCGGGAGCAAAGGAGAAAAGATTTACCTAGGTGATCTGTTGTCCAATGGAGAGGTAAAAGAAAGACTTCAGAATAAAAGTAAATTCATGTCGGCAGATTCCAAGTCAACCGATCTTGCTTGCTAATAGATGAGCAAGTACAGGAGGTGGGGAGAGCCCTTTGGGGTAACACCAGCGATACTGGAAGACGCCCTCTAAAAAACCAGCAGAGGTTGTCTTCCGATATGACGTTATGCCGTCGGTCTATTGAAGTTACACTCATTTTCGAGACGTATTAAACCCACCCTAAACGCAAAGCTTTTGTAATTGCTTGCCTCACGTTAATAGCTTCAAGCTTTCTCATACAATTTTGAGCATGAAATTTCACTGTTCTTTCTGATATGCCCATTATAATGCCGGCCTCTTGATATGTTTTACCCTGGCTAGACCAGTGCAAGAACTCCCTCTCACGCAAGCTTAAATCGGCATAGGGTAGCTTTCGAGCAGTAGCAGGGCGGTATATATGCGCTAAGCTTGCCAAGCATTGAAGCAGATGACCTTGACTATCTATAAGCTTATAAAATTCATCATTTTCAAGGCGAGACGCTAGGTGGATTGATCCAAATGAACAACCTGGCTCGTGCACTGGGATTGTATAACCTTGCTCTATTCCGTAACGAGCAGAGAGTTTGAAAATGTCTTCCTGATCCCCTATGCCTATTCTCCCTCCTCGCCAGTAAAATGGCATTGTTGTTCCCGCAGATTCTGCGAGGACAGGGTCTTTCCGATGAAGTCCTTCGCTTTTATAAAAAAGCTGCCATCCTGATGGATAACTCCCTAGGATGACTGCATTTTTCGCCTCACTTGGTAGGTAAGGCATGTAAACGTAGGCAAATTGTTCAAAGTCCAGTTTTGAGAAAGCCCAAGATAGCACTTTTGTGTATTCATCTTCTGTTTCTATTTCGTTTTCAAGGTATCCCTTAACCGTTTTTAAAAAAACACTTCCGTCTGGGTCAATAAGGTCCTTCTTAATATGCATGTTCCTAGCCCACACCTTTGTACGAACGTCAGTTTTCGGCGAACGTTGTTTGATTTATGCTCATGGCTATTTATCGTAATTAAGAAAGGGCAAGAAACCTTGCTCTCCGCTGCCATCCTGCAAGGCCTGCTGTTGCAGCCGGCGCCGGCGAGCCTCCTGACGCTCGATCAGCTGTTTCGTCTCATCACTGTGGTAGGCCTCGATGACCAGAGCCGATTTGTGATGGTCCGTCGGGGCAACGATCAGATCCAGGTCGAATAAGCGTACCGGGGTCGGCTCTGTCAGCTCGGACGGCAGAAGGGCGCCCGCGCGGACCGATCGCTCCCTGAGCAGGTCCCAGAGGTTCTCACTGAAATCGATTCTGGCACGACGGTAATTCGCCCCGGTCGCGAGGTTTAGGCTGGTGAGCAGGTCTTCGGCATGCACGATGTAGGGTGCGCTCGGGCCGGAGTGCAGACGAAGGTGATGATAGAGCTTATGCACCAGGCCTGACCTTTCATAAAGCAACTCAGGGTGCACGAGCAGGCCTTGCCCATTCTGCAGCCCCTGGAACAGCAGGGGATGGAGGCTGAAGGCGAAATAGCGCATCCCCGCATCGGAAGGCTCCCATTCATCTAGCGCGAGGGGTTCGTCATCCAGGCCTTCCACGACATGCTCGACTAGGCGAAAGCGGAAGCGATCGACAGATTGCCCGCCTTGGGCCTCTTCCATCCGGGCCTTGAGTGAACCGTCCTGATCAAACTCAAGGATGAACTCCGTGTTGATGATACGCGCCATCCCGGCCTGCATGGCTTTGTATTCCTTACGGGTGCCATTCGGGATCAGCAGCCGGAAGAGATCCTGAAGGTCAATGCGCAGCCAGTTGCGCGGCCGCTGGCCGGAAGCTCGAGCGCGGGTGATGTCCTGAACCGCGGTGGTGAGGATAGCCAGGATCAGCTGCGCATCATCCCCAGTGATCATCCCGTAGTAGGAGCCGTCACTGCTTCGCTGGTGCGAGCTGATGGTGGTGACATCAACGTGCTCGCTCCCCAGTTGGATCCGCGACGCCAGGGATTCGCTGCGATCGCGGGTACTTGCCCGCGAGCAGCGCTCCAGCAGCTGCGAGACCAGGTTCAGGGTCCAGTGCTCGTTATCGTCGGCGTTGGTCGTCGTCAGCGCCTGTCCCTCGAGCTGACGCAACAGGCGGTGCGTCGCTTCGATTTTGTCGACGTGGGGCTCGACTGCCGGGGGAGTGGGGGAGCCATTTGCTTTCGCCGACTTCCGCCAGACCTCAGGATTGTCCTGCGTCGCTCGCGGAGACCCCTTCCAGTTCCTGGCCACCTCAGTCGGCGCCCTGAGCGAAAAGATCATGGATCGCGAATGACCAACCCCCATTTCGGAAGCACGCTCGCGCCAAACGACACCACTGTGAGCCAGCCAGAGGCTCATCCGGCTGATCTTGGTGTAAATCCCCCGGTCTGTGCGAGGCGTTGCGCTCCGTGAATTCATCTCTTGGATCAGCTGGTCGACGCCAAAGACTTCCCCCTGCTGACTCAAGACGCCCCAGGCTTTCAGGACTTCACGCTCAATCGTCAGGAGGGCGGACACCTTATGTCCGAGTGGCTTGCGTACACCATGCGATAACCACCATTGGATGGTCTCGGCATCGGCAGGACGGAAAAATGGGGCGGTTAGTTCACTCATGCACGAGGCTCAGCAGGCGTACGGAAATGGACGGTTATGGGGGTGATAGTCGCACCGTGAGGACGCCAACAACCTATAACCTATTGATTTATCGTTCTCGACCACAACAATCACCTTTAATCGTACACTCAGTGCCAGTTTTGACAAGGGTAGACGGGTGATTGATGCTCGCCTATTCTAGCTACAGCCGAAGTGGGGCCGGGTGGCGATTAGGTCTCATCTACGGCGGGGTTCAGTATTCCCAAGGCGTACAGAAATTGACGGTTTTAGGGGTGATAGTCGCTCGAGCAGCCCTAAGTTTTCATCTAAGTCATTGATTTATGGTGAATGAAGGGGGCAATCACCCTTTTGTGTACGCTGAGCAGAAGATTTTAGGGTCTCTGGCGGTGATTGTTGCTCGCCTAACCTACCTACTGCTAGGATACCTGGGAATATCAGCCATTCACGAAGGGAAAAAAGAGACGTGACAGCCCCGAATAACAACGACAGGGCAGACGCAGCGGGTCATGGCGGCCGGCAGCGGACTTCACCTGCGCGGGCTGACACCTCACTGACGCGTGAAGGGTGGGAAACGATAAGCAATAAAAAGGGGAGCCGGCCGAAGCCAACTCCCCCGAGAAGAACCGCTGGACAGAAGGTTGCAGCCTTCTGTCTCAGCTCCGGCAAGCGTGAAGGGCACGCTTTGCCGGTCATGCGTGAGATCCGATAAGGACGCACGCCCCAAAAAAACGGAACGACCTCGACGGGCTCACGGCTTCATTTTATGCCGCGGTGCCCGGTCGTTCAAGCAATATGGACGCCGGGATGTTCAGCAAGCTAGCCCCAACGGAACACGGGGACAACACGGCAGGGGAAGACCGACAGGCCGATGCCCTCGAGGCAACGACCGCCGTGACGGCCAAGCCGATCTGCCGTATCAGCAATTTCACGGGCCTTGCGCATCGTCGGGTTCCCGTCGACATGGCCGTGATCCCCAAAGGCCTCATCTCATGGGCCACCGGAGCCGCGAAACCTCGCCAACGTAGCAGCACTCTCGCGCCAGCACTCTACCTGGTGCCGAGTGAGCAGGGTACGCGTGTGGTGGGCGCCGATCATTCCGACCCCAGCCTCTATGCCAAGGCCTCCCGCCGCCTCGTCCTTGCCGACAAAACCAGCCCCCAACCGGGATCCGGCCCGGGTCAGCCCCAATCGCTGCTGGCACCACGTCAGCTGATGGCACTGGGTCACCTGTTGACCGGCATCAAGTACCCGGCCTGGGGCATCGACATCGAAACGCACCATGCCGACGAGCGTCGGGCCGAGATTCACCTGCAGCCGGCTGCTTTGGTCCGCGAACGCTTGGGCTATCGCATCTGCGGCAGTGCCTATGCCCAGCTCGAGTCTGACCTCGCCGGGCTGGCGCGTACCTGGGTCAAGCTGGAGGAGCGGGACCGGGACAGTCAGGAGTGGCGTACCCTGCGCAGCGAGCCTCTCCTACAGCACCTCGACACCGGTCGGGTTGTCATCGAGAACGGACATGACATCACGCCGTCCGTTGCCGATGGCACTCTGCCCCGTCGTCATCGCGAATGGCGGCTGGCGCTGGGACATGGGCTGGCCGCCCTGTTGCGAACCCAGTCCAGTGACCTGAGCGTGGTATCGCCGACCATCTGGCGTGCGGCCCAGCGATCGCCGATGGCCCAGTGGCTGGCGCTGTACCTGTCCGGCAGCGGCCTGGATGGTCAGCATATCCATCCCCATCGACTCGCGACCCTGGTGGAGAAGATGCGACTCTGTCCCGACGACAGCCATCAGGAGCTGGCCAAGGCCGGAATGTTGTCGGCCATCGGTGCGAGTCAGGGCGCCAGCGATCAGGCCGGTCATTGGCAACCGAGTAATGCGCCAGCGCCCGTGGTGACGAAGAAGGCGAAGGAGCAGCGCCGGGTCAACAAGCAGAAACGCAAGCAGGCCGCTCAACGCTTGCGCCATGCCATCCATCGGGCCGCGGTCGCCTCCCATCGTCTCCAGCAACGGGCGGGGCTGGCCTTGGCCAGAATTCTCCACGCCGATCAGCCAAGCGACATTCCTCCGTCTCAAGCCGGGAAACGCCTCAGCCGCTTCGACCTGGTCGAGTTCCGGCGCTGGCCATTGGCGTTCGAACGTCTTCTGCCAGAGCTGCCATCCTGGGCGCGTGGCCATGACGTGCTGTCGATCGTTCGTCCCATCCTCGATAGAGTGAAGCTCCACGCTCTGCCCGACATGCTCGAGCAGAGCTGCCGTGATCTGGTCGCCTTCCTCAAGACCGCCCGCCCGACGACTCCCTTCCAAGCCAGGCATACCCTGCGCACTTGGCTTGGCCTTGCCGAGTTGAAGTGGGGTGCAGGTATCCGCCACATGCTGAGAATCGTAGAGCGGCCCGAGCGGCGATGGCCCTTGAGCTTCTAGCGCTCGACTTCCCCTAAAACTCCAGTCTCAACTGCTTCCTCCGGGCTATGCCCGGGTCTTCTGCTGCCTGACGCTCGCCTGACATCGGCTGTCGCGTGCGTCTGTGGGCGCCAGCCCAATTCGCGTCGCCTCTCCAGCGCCAGCCAATGGTGTCTGAGTGCGGTACCGGTGGCCGCTTGTCCACAGCTTATGTTCTTCCCCAGCCTTGTTTGAGATTCCATAGCGAAGGAAGGGAATACAAAGCAGAACATGAGCCAAGAAGTCAGACGACGAGATGGCGTACCAACAGGACGAGGAAAGGAAGGCCAATCTGGAGTCAGCGGTAGCAGGAGCAGAGGCGGGGAAACGGTGATCGTTTTAGAGGTCGTGCCAGCACAGGGATGCGCCGGGTACTAAGGGGAGAGCAGGGGAGTTAACAGTCAGGATAAGAATGTAGAAGGAGAGTAGCGCCAAGGCGCAACCCCTGTTGTGTTGCTACTGAAGTAAGACAGACCCCAAGCGACCCCAATCGTTCGGGATTCAGCGCCGAGAGAGACTCGGATTACCGATCGAGGCCGGCAGGCTAGGATCAAGCTTCGTTCACCGTGCCAGCTATGGTGTGATGGCCATCATCTCGCCTGTCCGACTTGATCCGCAAAGGCGCCTCCGCATGACCTACCACCTGAGATTGGATATGCCGGGTGGTGGCGCCGATGCCGGCTACGAAGGGCCAGTTCCGAACGAGCTGCTGATGCCCGAACTGCGTCCCAAGCTGAAAGCCCTGTGCGCCGAGTTGCGCGATCATATCCAGGGTGCCGACAAGCAAGACGACTGGTAATCCCACCTCCATCGGGACGCGCGGGCATCTCCGGCAGACAAGCTTCAGGGATATATCTCTGAAGCCTGGCTGCGACTTCCATGAGCGAAGCCGAGAGCCTGTGAAGGCCTCACTCCAAGTGGGGCCACACCCGCCTGCCATCTCGACCTCCCGCCTTATCATCCCGTAACAAAATGCCAAAACTGCAAGTTTAGCTGGCAGTTTCAAAATGCTAAAATGACGAGGTGTGCGAGAAACAACGACCCGGAATGCCTGCCAAATCAGGTCGATTCCTGCTTGCCATGGGCGCCAGCCCAGGCCAAACCACGTCTGCATCCAGGCGTCCTGCTGCCGTGAGGCGGAGGACACCGGCATGCCCGCGATGCCGAGCGCCAGCTAGGGCGACATCGGGACCGCGGATCGGCGACCGTACCCCGCGGCGCCAGCATGAATCGCCCAGGAAGGGCTCTATTATACCGTTAACCTATCGGACCCCTTTGCCCTCCAGGCCTCTTCCTGCCGACCTTCTCCTCACAGATCCTCTGTTTTCTTCCGGTCTATCTGTTCCGACCGGCCCGTCTGATTCGATCGGATATTCTGTTTCCCTGACAGATTGCCTGTTTCCTTACGGACTTTCTGACTGGATCAGTTTGACTGATAACCCCCTGGCATCGGGGGGGGCCTTTGATGTGTGAAAGGGCTCTCTCGGTTGCGCCTATCCAGTTTGTCTGTGGCTTGAACAGTTTTTCTGTTAGTGATCAGTTTCGCCGGATTATCAGTGTGACTGAGACTGACAGTTATCCTGATCAGGGCAGGGGAGCTGGGGTTTTCAGTTATTCTGTTAGAGCAGAGGATCTGATCGGGGGATAACCGGGATGGCTCCAGTGTGCTGAGGCATAGGTTAACGGTATAATAGAGTTGTTGATTGTCGGGCTCCTCTCCTCTTCCAGTCCCCTTGGTTTGTTCACTTCCCGATTCATCGGATGTTGGCATCCTGATATATATCGGGCGGATGGAAAGGGGTAGCGTAGCCACTCTTCCATCCTGTAGTATCAACACTGCAAGTTTAGCTTGCACTTTGTTTAGGTAGTGACGCGATGCGTATAGCGATCCTGAGCGCCGCGATGGCTGTTAGCCTTCATGTCGTTTTGGCACCCGGGTCAACCGCCGAGGCGGAAGCCCCCACCACCAGCCGGATCGGTGGCGCCAAGACCGACACCTGTCGGGTTCTGGCCCTGAAACAGCATGTGAAAGGCAGTACCGCCACTCGACTTGCTGCACATCTCCAGGACCCGAGCGCTCAGGAACGCTATCAGCAAACCGCGATGCACTATCGCAACATCTTGGCCAAGGCCCATCAACATGGCTGCGGCCTGATCGACAGGTTCGCCCTGTCCGAGCCGAAGCGTTGGCTCATGTGAAGACGGCCTAAGGATGGGCCACATGTCTTCTGTTCCCTGCGAAAGTGCGACCGTACTTCCCTGGCGGAAACGCACATTATCCCCGCTCCCTTCGAGCGGGTTTTTTTTGTCCCAAGTTTTTTCCGTCTGCCCTTTTTTACCGCTAAAAATGCCTATCTGCCCGTTGGCGATTTCCCATAATTAACTGCGTTTTTTATAGGAGTCGCTGACATGCAAGTTGCCGCGCAACAACTACCGCACCGAATGCCGGCGGCCTGGTCTGTTACTTCAAGACTCGACCTCGCCGTTGAGCACCTGGCCATGGAGCTTCGCGTCCCGGCCCAGGTGCTGAAGAAACTGATGCTCGATGCACTGCGCTATCCCGTGGTGCATTGCGACCTGACCCATCACACCCATCTCGAGGTCATGGTCGAAGATTCTCTCCGTGGGCAACTCCTGCCGATCCCTCCGATTCTGTTGTCCTTCCTCGAGGAAGGGATCGGCCAGGGCGAGGACGGCTATGAGATCCCGCTGTCTATCGATGGCCACCAGCATGCCGAATACTTGACGATGCTGGCGCGGGCTCAATGGGTACTCCGACGCGGCTCCGCACAGATCCAGGTGCCGTTGTTCCGCTACTGCCGTCCCAATCCCGAACAGGCCCTGCTGGCGCTGACCAATGACTTCCCCGTCAGCGAGCTGGTGCATACCGGGCGCGATCATCCCCACATCCAGCGCTACCACAACTTCGTGCAGCACCACGGCAGCCGTAATGGCATGTCGGTGACCATCCCCGATACCGCCTCGCGCCCGACCTCGAATTTCGGATCCACCTACTCCATGCAGCGTGCCCTGGTGGCCCACCGTCGTTTTATCTATGAATCCCTCCGGCTCGATTTCGAACCCGTGCTGGTCCCGCGGCTATGCGCCCAAGGGCTGCCGATGCGCTATCAAGTCAGGCACCAGCAGTCGATCCCGCCATTGGGCTGCGAATTGCGCACCCTGGAAGGGCTCCAGGAAAAGGCCATGGCCGAGGGGGGCTGTGATCTCTGGATAGACGACAGCACCTCCACCGCAAACATCTACGGAGGCCATCAGGGCTTGCTGGCGCACTGGCGGGGACTGGAACTACTGGTACAACGGGAAGGCTGCCTTCCGGTCCACCAGCGCTTCCTCACCGTGTTGCAGGAAGACCACTTCAGCGGCCGCGCCCAGGTTCGCCTCGAGCTGCCTCTGATCGCGCCGGATGAGTTTCTGGATGAAGACGAGTTGCTGTAGCACCAGTCCTTTGTTGGCTGATGCACCCCCGATCATCGCGCTGTGGGAAGCCGATGTCCGCCGCCCCATTGGGGCGGCATTTTTTTGCGCATGATACGGATGATGAGATCACTGGCACAGGAGACCCCCAATGACACGGGACCAGATGGACGGCCGCGAGGCCCTAATAGAGCTGGGCGAGGCCACTGAGTCACTTGGCTATCGCTTCATGCAAATACTGGCGGAGTTTGGCGAGACCCTCTACGAGCTTCCGCGTGTTTACGAGGCCAGCCTGGCGCAATGCTATGAGGGCGATCTTCGCAAGAAGATCCAGATCTTCGAGTTCGACTTCGACACCTTCCTGCAGATGAGGGCGCACATCTGTGCGGTCAGGCTGTTGGCATATCCCGCCGAGGAGCTGGCTGACCATTACATGGACTGTCGGGTCATACCGGTGTCCTGCCTCCAGGTCACCGATATGCTGGAACGGTTTCATCCACGATCGACGGTACGGTGTCGCGCCGGCAAACTGGGCGAGGAGGCGCGGGCGGTCCGCTCAGGACCATTTCGGGCCATGTACCTCTTCAATGCCGGAGGGCTCGTCGCCGAGGAATACGGGCAAAAGAGGGCGTAGTGTGACCGACCTCACCATGACCATAACGGTAAAGTACGGTACACGGTATATCGTATTCTGTAGCTTTTATCCATTCTGAGAGCAATTCAGACAGGAGAGACCGATGAAACCGCAATGGAGCCCCAGTCCATGGGCACGGCGGGTCGGCGCCAGCCGGGCATGGCAACTGAGCCTCGATGAGACCCACGCCAGCCTGACTCGGGGTGACGAGCGGCAGACTATTCCGTTATGGCAGGTGCATGCCATCGAGCGCCAGGGCGGCCTGCTGTGGCCGAGCTGCCTGATCACTCGCCAGAGTGAGGACTGCGAGATTGAGCGGATTAGGCTGGCAGGGCTGTCCCGCGGCGAGGGGCGACGGCTGCGCAAGACGCTTCACAAGATGGTCATTAACAGCATGCGGGCCGACTTCAGGGATATATCTGTGAAGCTTGGCCAAGACTGGAATCTTCGCGTCCCGATCGAGGTTCAGCAGCGAGCCAATGACGGCTGGGTCACGCAGTCCATGGCAGCCGAACTGAGGGCATCCCGCGATGACGTGCGCCAACCCGAGACCGGGCTAACCGCCTTCGCTGCTTATCATCACCCCATGTTCCAGGAAGCCGCAGATGGCCTGCCCCTCAAGGGCCTTCACGATGCCTATTCGCCGATGCTCGAGGATGAGGTTCAGAGGGCCAATCACGGCGTCACGCAGAAGGCCTTGGCACGGCATCATGACTACTTTGTAGGAGTGGAAGCCCGGCCGCTCACTCAAGAGCAAGCCGAGGCAGCGGTCTGCTTCGATGATCGCGTCAGAGTGATCGCTGCGGCGGGGTCAGGCAAGACTTCTACCATGGTGGCACGGGCCGGGTACGCTGTTCGGGCCGGCTATGCTCGCCCCAACCAGATCCTGCTGTTGGCTTTCAACCGAGACGCCGCATCGGAGCTAAAGCATCGCGTGAAGCGCCAGCTGCCTGGCTGGATCGAAGGGAGCGACCAAATTGCCGTCAATACCTTCCACTCCTTCGGGCTGGCGGTCATCGGCAAGGCCACCGGGCGCAAGCCGACCGTGCCGGGATGGCTGGACAATGGAAAGGACCTCGAGGTAATAGAGGACATCATGCGCGAGCTGATCGAGACGGAAAGCACCTTCCGGATCCAGTGGTCGGAGTATTCGGCTTTGCTTGGTGAGGACCCGGGCGCCAGCGAGGCAGCCGACGATGGCTCGGCATCCGAGGCGAGTATCGTCACCCTGCGGGGGGAGCATGTAAAAAGCCAGGAGGAGAAGGCCATCGCCGACTGGCTGCTCTATCACGGCATCGACTACTGCTACGAGCGTCCCTATCCCCGGGATACCGCCGATGCCGAACACAGCCAATATCACCCGGACTTCTACTATCCAGACATCGACCTCTATCACGAGCACTTGGCGCTGGATGCCAACGGCCAACCCCCGCCGCATTTCGAGGGTTATGCCGATGGCGTCGATTGGAAGCGCCAGCTGCACCGTCAGGACGGGAATCGCTACTTCGAGACCACCTCTCACGGCCTGCGTACTGGCCAGAGCCTCGCGATGCTCGACGCCGAGCTGAGGCGACACGGTCTAACACCGACCCCATCACTTGGCAATCTGGGGGATCGAGTGAAACCTGTCACAGTCAGTGCCTTTGCACGCCTAGTGCGTCCCTTCATGCAGCACTACAAGGGAACCAGTCTACGGATGGAGGACCTTATCGAGATGGGCAAGGACATCCTCGAAGGGGGGCGCCATAGCTACCACTACACGCGCCGGGTGCGGCTATTCATCTCGCTGTTCACTTTCATCGTGGATGCCTGGGACAGGCGGCTCACGGAGCAGGGCGCGGTCGATTACGACGACATGCTCAATCAAGCCGCGGATCTGATCGAGCGGGGTGAATGGGTGTCTCCGTATCGTGCAGTCATGGTGGACGAGTGGCAGGACACCAGCATCGCCAGGGCCCGCATCGCCAAGGCGCTCAACCAGCAGGGCGCCAGTCTGTTCACCGTCGGAGATGACTGGCAGGCGGTGGCGAGATTCGCGGGCTCGGACGTGCGCTTCATGACCGATTTCGAGGCCCGCTTGGGATCTTGCACGACACGCTACCTCACGCAGACTTTCCGGTGTCCTCAGGCGCTCAACGACATGGCCAGCGCCTTTGTCAGCGCGAATCCCGAGCAGATCAAGAAGCAGGTGAGCTCGCACAATCCCCTTGAGGGGCGGAGCATACGCTACGTGCCCCATGGCCGCGGCGAGATGGCCGCAAAACTCACCGAGCAGCTGCGCCGGCTGGCGATACAGGCAGAAGAGCAGGGCGAGCGCTACTCGGTATTCTTGCTCGGCCGTTACAAGCGTGATGCTCCCGAGGGCCTGGCCGAGATCACCCGTGCCGTCAGTCCGCTGGTGCGGGTTCGCTTCGCTACCGCTCACGAATCCAAAGGCCTCGAGGCCGACTACGTGTTCCTGCTAAATGTACATGGGGGACCGCCCAGAGGCTTCCCCTCTACCATCGAGGATGACTCTCTCCTGGAGTTGGTCATGCCTGAGCGCGAGGTCTTCCCCCACGCAGAAGAGCGTCGCCTGTTCTATGTCGCACTGACACGCGCGAAGCGGCGTGTGCTGTTGCTGTCCGAGTCGGAGCGGGTTTCCCCCTTCTTGGATGAGTTGGTCGACCTCGGCTTGCCTCCTCTGACCGATGAAGCCGGCGCCCCAATCGAGCGATGCTCACGCTGCCGAGTCGGGGTGCTTCAACAGCGCCAAGGCCCCTACGGCGACTTCATCACCTGCGGTGGCTGGAAATGCGACTTCAAGCAGAAGGGAAATTTGTCGGCGTCTGCCCGATTTTGACCCTGTTTTGGCCTACCTGCCGGGCAGTGATTTGACACCATGCGCTGTGATCAGCCCTCGTGCCAGGGCATAAAGACGGAAGGTCGTGATCTCAGGACCTACAGGAGGAGAAGACAATGGCGATGAAGTTACGGGACAAATGGCGTGAAATCCTGAAGGACGGCGAGCCCCATCACACGAGCGAACTCATGCAGATGATCACGCTCGCGCTAATGGCCAGTGCCTGGCTGTTCTGGCGTCAGGGTGATGGCTTCTGGATGCTCCATCACATGCTAGCCGTGGGCGTGACCTTCACGGCACTGGCAGTGGCTGCCGTCATGCTCGACTCCGATCACGGCCAAGGCTGGCATGACCCGGAAATCCCCTTCACGCGCGGGGGATTCCTGGCCATGGGCATCGCATTCTGGCTGCTCGCGAACGTGCTCACCCTAGTGACGTTCATGGCGGTCTGGATGTTTCAGCCGAATGTGGCAAAGCTAGCTTTCCAGTTCAACATTGAATTGCCGGGGTATCTCTACATGGCAATGGTCGCCGGGGGCTACTCGAGTGTGCGTCTTATCCTGACGACAGGTCTGATTGCGGGCAAGTCCGTAATCGACAAACTGTTCAGCCGCAATGGAATGGAAGTGACCTACTGAAATTCGTAAACGCTGCAGAGCCTAAGTGTTAGTTTGGCCAAGGCGCTCCACGCGGAGCGCCTTTTTTATGCCGTGAATTTGGCAGTGCTAAAAGAACTCGGATACCATTGAGGGGTCATATCCCGTGAAAATTGCCCTGCAATACCCTTGAGAAGCCGGTATGGAGATGCGAATGGCCGAATCAAAGAACCTGGACAAAGAGACCTTATCCAAGCTTGTCCAGAACAAGAACGTCATCCGTGCGCAACTGCGTCGCCTGACTCTCTCCGACATCGTTAAACTGACCGAGCTGGTCGAAGAGGTTCATGTAGAAAAGCAGGTCGAAGAAGAAGAGCGGGAGAAGGAGCAGCGTGAGCATCTTGAGCGCTTAGCAGAAGTGCGCAAGATTATGGATGAGCACGGCATCAGTCCGGAAGAACTCCAAAGCGAGGGTGCCTCAAAGAAGCGCGGCCGGCCTCGCAAGATCGACAAGGAAAAGAGCTCCTCAGAGTAACAACCCGAGTTGTTCTTGATAGGAAGGAGGTTGTCTATGAGGTCAATAGGCAGCCTCTTTTTTATCTACCACATCTTTGTTTTGTCTTTCCTGCTATTTGTGTATGATTACTCCATAGCGATTTGGTAAGCTATCCTATACATTGTAAGTAAAGTGGAGATACATTAATGGCCGGTTCCATTCTGGTAGATTACATCAACCGCGAAAAAGAGATGAAAAAGCTGGAGGCTGAGCTGGAGCGGATGCGCCAAGACCCGAAACTTCAGGCCGCTCAGTCCTTCCAGAAAGACGTGCAAGAACTGATGGAGATGCACGAGATCAGCCCGGACGAGGCCGTGAAGCTCATCAAGCCGGAGCTGGCTGAAACCCAAGCAGAGAAGCCGAAGAGCGAAGGTCGTAACAAGCGTCGCCTGAAGGTTTTTACCAACCCGCACACTGGCGAGCGTGTCGAAACTCGCGGTGGCAACAACAAGCAGCTCAAAGAATGGAAAGCCCAATACGGTGAAGAGACCGTCAACGGCTGGGGCGGCTTCGTAGAATAAGCCCGATTTTCTGAGCCATGAGGCCCGCGCTTAATCGCCGGGCCTTATTTGTTTGTGGAGTACCGAAAAGTGATAAGGCATGTTCATCTTATCTCCTCCTTTGAGGAATTACCCAGCGACCCAACGCGTACCGCGCTAGCCGGCATCATATCCATCTCAGACCCTGACCACCCTCTGCCGACGCTCAGCGAGGACTGGGGCGCGATGTTGCGGCTGTCATTCGATGATGCCGAATACACTGCCTCGTTGATACGTACCTACGGCCGGGTCGCCGACTTCCGTGACAAGCATCGCCATGATCCCCAGGCCGATGATGCCAAGGCGGTTCTCCAGTTTCTGGACCAGGTGGAGGAGCTGGGACTCAAGGAATTGGTACTCTATTGCGAGAATGGCATGTCCCGAAGCGCATCGATCGCCCAATTCGTGAACAGAACCCGCGGAGCAACTGTGTCGGGAGGTGTTCTCAAGGCCTTCAACGAGACTCTCTACTACCTCTTAGGTAACCCAATGGGGTATGAGACGATACTCAGAAATATGGAAAAGCAAGAGCAGGAGGAAGACACGCTGGAACGGGAGCGCAGCACGCTTGCCTCCTTGTTCGACAGGGCCAAAAAACTACTAAGTTAATGGTTTTTTTCCATTGTGATATAAGAACGTCTGGATAGCTCATACAAGGAGTGTGAAGTGACGAATGTGTTTCCTTCTTCAGCAGTCTGTGCACTGGCGGGGCTGATGGCTGGCTGTGACATGATCGGTGATTTTCAGGTCAATAACATGGTGCGTGAGTATCGGCAAACCTGTTTTGGACAGTTCACTAATGACTGCGTAGAGATGAGGGTCGATACAAATATTGAGATTGCATCTCACTTTCTTGATGAGGTCGAAGATAACGAAGATGAGATCACTGCCAACATTGGCGAGGCCGGCTACGATGAGATGGTCGGCTATCTCAACTGGCTGATTGATATCAATGAGAAGGATCGCCCTGGCTGGATTGCCAGCTGGTTTTTGGGGGAAGCGCAGCCGTGGGATCGGAACTTCGAGTATGGCCAATTCATCATTTCCGGTCACGATATCGAGTCTGCTTTTGAGGCTATCGTCAAGCGACAAGTAGGCGAAGGCACACAACAAGAAACTCCGCTGGATTTCGGGCAGGCTTCAATGCCGTCTAGCAATGAAAGCGGATCAGAGGGTGGGGCGCCCGTTGATCAGTACATCGCTGGGTTGGAGCGCCAGTATGAAGCGGATGAGTACCGAGATGCCCGCATGTCTGCGATAGGCGATGTGGATGGCGATGGCATCCTTGAAACGGCCACTGTTTTTACACTGGAAGGCATGCACGGTTCGAACCGCTATGGGCAGTTCCTGGTGGTTCACACTGGAACCGGCTCTGATATGCGTGTGGTGGGCGAGAATGCGTTAGCCGGCAGCGTCACAGAAATTGAACTTGGCGATGGGATCGTGAGGGCCGTTGGTCATACCCATGCGATCGATGACCCAAACTGCTGTCCATCTATCGAAACGGAACAGGCGTTTTCCGTGACCGAGGCCGGGCTGACCGCGGTCAACTAAATCCGGGTATACGGATTTAATGGTTGATGGGGCACCTTCACCCCACCAACCTGATACCACCCTCAGATGGTTGATAGATTGACCCCGTAGTTGAGTTCCTCTGCGAAGTCCGGCAGTCCGTAACCGATGGTGTAGAACGGAGAGACCTTCGCAGTCGGGGCCTTCTTCTTGTGCTTCGTGGTGTAGAGCATTCGTGCCCGCATCACCTCGAACGAGTAACCACGCCCTTCACGGTTCTTGTCCTTGGCCAGTCGGTTGATGGACTCCGTGTAAGCGTTGGTGACGGGCATGTCCGTCTCGAAGTAGGTCATGATCTCTTCGCGCCAGTTGCCCACTGCCCTGACCAGATCGCTCCAGACTTCCTTCTGGCCCTTTGGAATGGTGGCTATCCAGTCATCCAGGGCGGCTTCTGCCTGTGGCCGGGTGGTGGCGTTCCAGATGCCGTAGAAGCGTTCCTTGTGCTCGTAGGCGGCCAGCAGTTGCGGGAATGCGCCTGTCCAGGTCTCCATGATGAGTCGCTCCCGGTCTGAGACTTCGTGAGCGCGTTTCAGCAGGATTTTCCGGTCTCCTTTGAGGGTTCGGCTCTGGGAGGGTTTCAGCTCCTTTCTGAGGCCCTTGCGCACCTTCTCCAAGGCATCGTTGGCCATGCGCACCACATGGAACTTATCGACCACGATACGGGCCTGTGGCAGCACCGCCTTGACCGCTGCCCGGTAGGGGTTCCACATGTCCATGCTGACGATCTCGACCTTCTGCCGGTCTTTCAGCTTCATCAGGTAGTTGGTCACCACGTCCTGACGGCGGGTGGCCAGCAGGTCGAGCAGGGTTCGCTCCTCGATGTTGGTCAGGATGCAGCGGTAGCGCTTGTTCAGGTACAGCTCGTCGATGCCCAGAATGCGGGGCGTCTCGAAGCGGTGCCAGCGCCCCAGAAACTCGGCGCGGGCGTTGAAGATGTCACGTACCGTCTTCTCGTCCAAGCCGGTCTGTGCCGCCACAAAGGTGTAGGGGTGGTTGAAGGATTCCTTCTCCACGTATTCATGCAGCCGCAGCGTCATGCGGAAGCCGTCCACCATCTCCGGTAGCTGGGGCCTGAAGGTGGTCTTGCAGGCCCGGCAGGTGTACCGGCGGCGGACCACCCAGAGGGTGACCCGCTTGCCGTGGATGGGCAGATCACGATAGGGAACATCACGCTTGCCGAACCGCACGAACTCACCCTGCACGCCGCATTCCTCGCAGGCGATGGGATCGGGCGCGTCCACCTGGAAGTGCATTTCGTCGTCGGTGGATTTGCAGCCCAGCACCTGGTACTCAGGCAGGTGCAGGATGTTGTCGGGCATTTCGGTCATGCGGCGTGCTCCTTACGGCTGGCGAGTGTCACGTTGGTGAGCTTCACCTACCTCTCCTCTCTTGCAAACAAGCATACTACCCCCTAGTATTTATATACTACCCTCCAGTATAGTTTTTGGGCCACTAAAGAGACGACTGCATGCACACGATCAAAGACAAAGCGAAGCTATTAACCCGCGTTCGGCGCATTCAGGGGCAGACGGCCGCACTGGAAAGGCAGCTTGACGAGGAGGGCGACTGCACGGCCGTGCTGCAACAGATCGCCGCGATTCGTGGGGCGGTGAATGGACTGATGGCAGCCATCATTGAGGGGCACTTGACTGATCACGTCGTCAGGGAACCCGAGTTGGAGCAGCGGCAACAAGACTTGGAAGCGGTGCTGCAGGTCATCAAGTCCTACCTCAAGTAGAACATCACGAGCTACAGCGTGGGTACCCTAGCTGTAAGAGGCGAACTTTGGCAGTGATTTAATATCCGCGCCCCTGAAGTTCTTGCGGAACCGGAGCTGTTAGCAGGGCTTCGCCATCAATCGCCACCACTTTCATTGGTCTTGCTGACCATAATTTTTATCAACTCGGAGTATTACAGTATGCATGGTCACAGGCTCGAAGAATGGCAACACAATCATGTTTTTGGTCAAGATCGTAAAAAATCCGGTGAAATACGCTCACTGATCGTCGTCGCTCTAACTGTCGTCATGATGGTTTGGGAAATTCTGGCCGGTGTCTTATACGGTTCGATGGCCCTCCTGGCCGATGGCCTTCATATGGGCTCTCATGCTGTCGCTCTGGGTATTGCAGCCTTCGCCTATGCATACGCTCGCCGCAACGCAGGCAATACACAGTTCTCATTTGGCACCGGGAAGGTCAATGCGCTAGGCGGGTTCACCGGCGCGGTCCTGCTGGCAGGCTTCGCCCTGTATATGGTGATCGAAAGCATCGACCGCTTCATCCACCCGGTAGAAATTTCGTTCAATGGAGCTATTTTCGTCGCCGTCATCGGCTTGATCGTCAATGGAGTATCGGCCTGGATACTGGGCGGGGAAGACCACGACCACGGGCATGGGCATGGGCATGGGCATGGGCATGGGCATCATGATCATAACCGTCGAGCTGCCTACTTCCACGTACTCGCCGATGCCTTAACTTCTGTATTGGCGATTGCTGCCTTGCTGGCCGGAAAGTATGCGGGCTGGGACTGGATGGACCCGATCATGGGTATCGTCGGCGCGTTACTTATCACTCGCTGGTCATGGCATCTGTTGAAAGACACCTCCCGCGTGCTGCTTGATCAACAGCGCAGTGACTTGGAGCACGACGTCAGACATGCCATTGAGAGTGACGATGCACGAATCAGCGATCTGCACCTCTGGGCCATTGGTCCGAATATTCACGCCGCCATCGTCTCGGTCGTGTCGCATGACCCGGAGGCGCCTGCCGTCTACAAGCAGCGTATCCAGGCTCAGTGCCCGTCATTAGTACACATTACAGTCGAGCCACAGCGCTGTCTCACTGGTCCGGAGAATACCGGCTCCAGGATACGATGAGCTGATTGAGCGGGCTGGGCCGAAATAGTCGGTTTTGGTACGGGCGAGGGAGTTGCTCTGCATTCAGCTTGGCCTCGCCCTCTCTCCAAGCCATGTAAGTGTCATTGTCCATACACGTTCCAGGCTTTGTAGGTACCTTAATGGCCTGAGTGACATATCAACCAAGGAATCCGATGAAGTGGGGAGTTGTTACCTCCCCATGATACCCAGAGATCAACCAGATATTCCGGATACCCCTAAATCCCGATCAACCCTAAAGGTGGGCAGAACCGGAATCTGCCCTCCGCAGAAGCTCTGCTGTTACCCGGAAGATGCCTGACGCAACATAATCCTGCATGGACGGTCTCTGGATGCACACACCTTCCTGTAATGCCACGACTTCCTCCGAGCTCAAGGTTCCGTATGGTCTTCGGGACAATGTGCTCGTACACATTAGTGAGATTCAGCCCGGCAAACGTGGCCTGGCCTGCCAATGTATCTGCCCAGCCTGCCAGCACGCCTTGATCGCTAACCTCGGCACCAAAAAACGCCACTACTTCTCTCACGCTGCGCAGAGTGACTGTGCCGGAGCGGCCGAGACCGGGCTGCACTTGAAGGCCAAGGAGTTGATCGCCGAAAAGCAGCAAACCGTACTGCCAGAATTAACCCTTCGCGTCGGCAGCGATTTCTCCGAGCAGGCGCTGCACGAAGGCCGATCAGAAATCGCCACCCTAGTCGAGAAAGGCCAGGTCGCCCGGCTCGATACGGTGATGGTGGAAGAAGCCAGAGGCGTCATTCGACCGGATCTTATCGGTGTGCTGGCCGGCACTGAGTTGTATATCGAGATCCGTGTCACCCATGAAGTGGACGAGGAAAAGCGGGCCGAGATTCGACGGCTGGGCGTATCTGCCATCGAGATCGACTTGTCCGGCATCAACCGCATGGCTTCGCCCCAGGAAATTGGCAAGGCACTGGCAGATCCATCCCTCGGGCACTGGCTGTTCCATCGCCGTGAAGACAGCCAACGCGAGGCAATGGAGGAAAGGGTACGCCAGGCACAAGCGCGTGCTCGAGAGGCAAAGCAACGGGAAGCGGCCAAGCGCCAGCAACGAAAGGACGCATTTAAGCAGCGACTTAACCACCTCTTCCGGGCGCTCAACCAGTGCCTGATGGAAGGTGCACCAATCCAGTTGCCTGAGCCAAGGCAGCCATACGGACAGCCTCAAGTGAGGCTGCCCAAGGGGTTTGGCGCCGGGCTATCGATACACGCAGCCAACGAGGACTGGATGGTATGGGCAACCCGCACGGATCCTCAGGGCCAGCAGGAGCACTTCATCATCGCTTGGCATCTACACAACCCTGAGCAGCGGCGTCCGTATCGGTTGAACCAATTATTCGACCTCGATGAGTCATTCTGCATGGTCGACGTGTCTCCCCTGATCAATGGGCGATTCCAGAGCAACTGGTCACGCCGCGAACTCACGGCTTTCCTGACCGGCCACAGGCCACGCCATGACCATTGGTATTGCTACCCGGCAAGCGTTGCGACAGACATGCATCGGTTCAAATACGAGCGCCAGCAACAAGAGCGGGCCGCAGCAAAGGGTCGGAAAGCCGAGGAAGAGAGGCTCAGAGAAGCACGCCTAGCCGAGATAAGAGCTGCCCAGCTCGCGCAAGATCGAAAGCAAGCGCAGGTCGCCGAGCAGATAAGGGATGACGAGCGTAAGCAGGAAGCGAGATACCGGGACAGCAACCTGAAACGCGAGTTGGCCAAGCTCGCTGCACTGACCAGCAAGGGGGAGGCCATACGCCAACAAGTCCTCGAACGGCTCGAGCTGATCCAGTCTGCTCGCGAAGACAGCGACACGCCTCTACCGGCACGATGGCTGCCCGCAAAAGTGATCTCATCGAAATACCCGACGCTGGCTCAGGCCAGGCCGGAGTGGATCGACGGACAATGGCGTGCCGTGGCGAGGGCCTACCCCTACGAATGGGCGTTCACGGTCCACCCGGATTGCTTAAAGATCGCTGTACTAGACAGCCTACTGGCATCGACCGAGGGCGATCTTCGCAGTATGGAGAAGGCCGAGCTGATGGAAGCATTACAAGCAGCCCTGAAGGTCCGCGTTGAGGAAACCCGCCAGCCCGGTGCGCAAATCAAAGGGTATGCGGCGCTGTATGTACAGATGAAGAGCTGGAGTAGCGAGTTTGAATCTCTCGTCAAGCGGATCCAGGAGTGGTACCAGATGACCTGCCGGGGGGAACCGCTACCAGAGTCGGCCTTGACCCGGGAGACGATCACCGAGCTGGACAAGGCGTTGGATCTGTTGGCCTCTGCGCCAGCAACCGGCGAAAGCATCTATACCAACGGAGATACCTGGCCACAACTGGATGCCGTTCGGGGATTCTGTGCAGCACTGGCCGATGACCTGTCGAGCGATCACGGGCGCCTGGGCTTCTAGCAAGGCAGCCGGCTGGCCGAAACACCTCCTAATATTCCGAGGGGCCTTCCTGGAAGGTGCCGTCCGGTGCAAAGACAATCCCGTATCGCTGGAATAGGGTCATGATCTTTTCCAGCGTACTCCGACGGGGAGTTGATTGTCCCAACTCGAATTTCCGGATAGCCGTCTTGCCGGAACCGCAGGCCTCGCAGAAGTCATCGCGGGTCATCTCCAGATATTCACGGGCATACCGACATTGAGCACCACTGATGGGGACAGGCGGGGCTGTGTAGCCACGACGCTTCGTCTTGATACCGATCTCCCTTGCCCAGTCCCAGGCAGTGGGATAGGAGATCCCCAAGGACTTTGCCATATCGGATAGGTTGCCTGCCTGCTCATACGCTTCACGCAACTGAGTATCCGTGAAGTCGTTTCGCTTGATCCGTGG
Organism: Halomonas sp. I5-271120; assembly: GCF_030553075.1. Taxonomy (NCBI): domain Bacteria; kingdom Pseudomonadati; phylum Pseudomonadota; class Gammaproteobacteria; order Oceanospirillales; family Halomonadaceae; genus Halomonas; species Halomonas sp. I5-271120. The sequence continues at coordinate 199,780 of NZ_CP130702.1, read as the reverse complement.
CATGGTGAGCCTTTCATGCGGGGAAGTGTTCTGGTGGAAGTGAGGCATGATGCCGGCTGCGTTCCTCGATGTTGAAGGCAGACGGGGACTTCTATGGGGCCTTAGAGCCTCAACGCTCCAATCCTCATCCTGCCGACACCTGGCGAAGTATATCCAGCACGTCTTCGGCTTCAAACTTACCGACCAATCTCAAGATCCGCCGCTCCTGGCCATCGGGGTTGATCAGCATCAGCGTGGGAGGACCCATGATACCAAATGCCTTGGTCAGCGCTGCCGTCTGTGCCGAGGTCTCAGTGACATCGGCTCTCACGAGGTTGAAACCCTCTAGGGCCGCCACCACAGCCGGGCTCGGAAGGACCTCTTGTTCGATACGTTGGCACAGGACACACCATTCCGCGGAGACATCGACCACCGTCCATTGGCCATTCTCATGAGCCTCTGAAAGCTCCTGGTTCAGCTCCTCCAGGGAAGCGACTTCAAGAAAGCTCGAATGCTGCGGCTGTGTTGCTGTCGCGCCTGCCGTCGACAATACAGGAGCCTCGAAGGGGCGCAACGGGTAAGTGGCGCCTATTGTGGACCCCAGTACCATCGCGCTCCCCCAGATGCCGAGTACCACACCAAGCGTCCGCACCCCTACCAAGAAGACCGGGCGAAGCTCGAGCAGCAACCACAGGCTCAAGGCTGCCGCGAAAAGCAGGGCACCTGTCATGCCCAGGATGACGCGATCAGGCAGCACGCGGGAGAGGAACCACACCGCCATGCCCAACAGGACGAAGCCGAATACCGCCTTCACACGGTCCATCCATGCGCCGGGCTTCGGTAGAGCCGCGCTTCCCAAGGTGCCGACAATCATCACCGGCACGCCCATGCCGAGGCCAAGCGCCAGCAAAGCCATCCCGCCGAGGGCGACATCACCGGTCTCGGTGATATATAGCAGGGCACCGGCCAACGGCGCGGTCATGCATGGGCCCACCAGCAAGGCTGATAACACCCCCATGCCGGCCGCACCCGGGATCGTCCCGCCCTGCTGTCGTCCACTGATGTGATCGAGGCGCTGACGGATCATCGCCGGCAACTGCAGTTCGTAGAGACCGAACATGGCCAGTGCCAGTGCAACGAAGATCGCGGAGAACCCCGCCAAGACCCATGGCGTTTGCAGCATAGCCTGGAGGTTCGCACCAGCGATCGCCGCTAAGGCACCGACCAGGGCATAGGTCAGCGCCATCGGCAGGACATAGGACGCCGAGAGGACCGCACCACGCTTAATGCCGCCACCAGCCCCAACGACGATACTCGAGATGATCGGTAGCATCGGCAGGACACATGGCGTGAAGGTGAGCAACAGGCCCATGCCGAAAAACACCAGCAAGGCGTAGGCGGCGCTGCTGTCCAAGAGGTACTGCGAGAAGGCCTGATCACCACTTTGGCCGGTAGCATTGCTTCGGCCCTCTTCGCCAGCTTTCAGGCTTGGCCCAATAGGTGATAACTCACCAGTAGATGTTGCCCCCTCACCACTATCGGAGAACAGCGAGGCGTCTGGCGCCCCCTTTGAGGAGTGCTCTCCCGACAACGTCATGGTGGTCACGTCCAAGGTGGCGCTCTGGGGGGAGTAGCAGATCAGATCCCCCGCACAGCCTTGCCAAGCAATGTCGAGCTCTTCTGCGCCAGCGGGATCAAAGCGAAAGGTGACATCCTCGGGGTATGTGTCGGAGGTCCCGAAGAACGAGTCTCCCACCTGGACGGAGACTGGTACCGGCGACATAGGCTCAAGCTCCTGACCGCCAGGAGCTGTGACGTGGATCGTATCGGCATAGAGATAGTGCCCGCCTTCAATCTGCCAACCCACGCTGATGGTGCCGGCAGGCGCCTCGTCTACAGAGATCTGGAAAGCCTGATCGACGGGGAGTGGCTCTTGTGCCTGGGTGGCGACTGACCAGCTGCTTGCCAACGCCAGCATCCAGGGCAGGGCGCTGCGGGTAAGGGACGGCAAGTGAAGCCTCCATATCGGTGACATTGAGGCGTTGACGTTAGCAATGCGCGTACCAGTAGGCCGCCCGTTTCACGTCCAAAAATGACCGACTTTACGTCATTGCCATCGGCGCCGAGCGTGCCGCCAGTAATCGTGGGTGGATTGCTGCTTGCGCCGCCTCCACGTGCGCATCCAGAAAGGAAGGCAATAGTGGTCAGGTCTATGAGGGCTCGCTGCTGCTTCTGCATGGTAGATCCGTGCTCCAGGTGACGAAATACAAGGAACGTATCGGAGGTAAGTCATTTGAGAAGGCAAGAAGGCGCCCACTTATGGACGTTTTTGAACTGCGATTGAACAACACCTCGAAGGCCACTACCATGCAGCGCTTAAAATCAAAAGGTTGGGAAGGGCACTCAGAATGGACTTAAAGCAAATTGATGATGCCATCGAAGAGGCCAACCTATCCTTCCTCATCTTGGCTCAGCAGCTTATCGAGTGCGATATGAGTCGTGCCGCTCTGACATTGGGGTTAGAACGGCAGGTACTTGAACGGATAGCGAACCTGACACCGAGGCAGATGAGCACGATCAGTAAAAGCCCCTTCTTGCTGATGACGGTAAAAGAGCGTGGCATGGATGTGTTGGATACGCCAGATAAGGTGGATGACCAGATAAAGGCATTCCATCACAGCATCCTAATGCTGACAGAGAATACGGCATCCTAAGAATAGGATGCCGTAAGCCTTAGCTTGCATAGCGGTGCGCTCGGATGGAAGGCAGGTATGGGTCGTCTTCAATTCGATTGTCAGACCTCACAGACCGGGATCGCTTCTCAGGGGGATATGGAGGCGGCTCGTTGTGATCCGGTAGCTTCCCGCTCGGAGAAAGAACGAAAAGAGGCAAGGGCAGATTCATCGCCTTCCTGAGTCTCCCGTCGTCCATCGGCTCTTCCAAGAAGAGGTTAGCGCGCATGACAGGTGCCTGCGTTTGAACCTGCGCTAGCATCTCGCCAGAGGGCAGGCCGGCAAGCTTACTCAGCTGGATCCGGATATGATCCGAGTCCGTGTCATAGTTCATCAGAAGTTTTTCAGCATCACTTACCGATAGCCGCTTAATCGACCGGCCGCTCGTGTACCAGGCCATCTTCACACGGCTCAAGGTAGGCTCAAAATAGGGAATATGGCGCCATGTCTGCTTGAGGTGAAGGCGAGCAAGGCCCGCACCAGAGAGGTTCTCATGCAGGTGGGCATGACGAGAGGGTAACGAGGCTTTGATTTCAGAAACTAAGGTTTTGTCGTACTCCTGCAGGATCGCAGCAGCCTTGCGAAACGCATCCTTCGCCTCATTGACGGCCTTTACCTGCTCGATGATCAAGTGGTTAGCGGCTACGAGACCGATGTAAGGACGTGTTGTTCTGCCGTCTTGACCATCTGAGTACCAGAAGTCAGTGAGCGCACTCTTCGCCCAAGCATGGTCAGGAGTTGACTCGCGTAGCGCCCAGGCATCACCCTGGAATTCTCTTATCAATTGAGCCAGCTTCTCAACCCTATCAACGACCGAATCAAAGATACGTTCTAGTTCAAAAATAACCTGATATTGCTTCACATAGCCTCCATATGCACTAGATCATTCACTTGATTCTAGCTCAAATCATCGCTGAGTGCGGAGGCGGCTTTCTTACGGTATCCATCCTTATTATCACGCAAATACCGCTCGGTAGTCGTGCTACTAGAGTGCCCCATCAGAATCTGGATTTCGCGGATAGAAAGACCTTTCTTGTCCAACACTGTCGCGAAGCTACGTCGCATGTCGTGTGGTGTAACCTTCTCATTCAGAAGATCACCACACCGACGCCGGACCTTAGTCATGATCTTATTGATCGAGGTAATACTGAGGCCTTCATCGCTGACCCTCGGCAAAGTTCTTTTGTTCCAGTATGGGCAGAAAAGGGCGCCTTTGTCGTACCCACGCTCGGTATCCAGATAATGGATTAGCGCGTCCCAGACAGGCGAGGGCGGTGACAGTGTCCGATCCTTATTTCCCTTGCCATGGATATGGATATCCTGCTCTTTGAAGTTGATATCCTTCGGCAGTTGAATCTTGGTTAACTCTTCACGACGGATGCCCATGAAAGCCATAAAACTGATGATCAGGGCATCCCGATTCGCGGTCGGCGTACCATCGTCCCTTGCTGCCTGGATCAATGTCTTCAGGATGGTGAGGTCTAAGGCCTGGCCCGCTGCAGCCGTTTCGTGCTTCATAGGCTTCAAAGACCTGATCTTTTCCAGTGTCTCTGAGTCCATTAGCTCGGCAGTCCATGCCTCACGCGCTACCGCCTTGAGGGTCGATAGGTAAGCATTCCGGCTGGCTGGCTTATAGCCCGCATCGCGGATTTTCGACATTACGCCGCGGATGATGGGCGGAGTTAAGTCTTCCCAATGAAGGTGCTCATAGTCCTTAGCTCCGAAGATCTCCTGGGCTATGTGGTTCAGCATGTATAGGCGAGGCCCAGCACCCGATGCAGTGTGCAGCGAGTTCAAGTAGAGCGAGGCTGGGTTCTGGAGACGAGGGATCGGATGCGATGTGAGGCGCATCAAAAGCACATCCGAATCCACGGCTCCTGGTCGGTCAACAAAGCTACGCGGCAGATGGGATGTTTCCTTGGATGACTTCTTCCGCAGGAGTGAATTAGTCTGAGACTGTTTCTGGCCGACCTCGGTCGAGATGGCTTTCTGGGAAACCTCGGCGGGGAGGTTCTGTGTGTCATTATCACCCATGGTGCTCTCCATTCACGATCTCTGGTCCTTCCTTGTCGGACAAAGAAAGTTTCCTGCCAATTTTTGTCCATATCTTTCAGCGATTCGCGCCTGTGGACGGCCACGAACACCAATTTTTGTGCAGCCATATGGTAAAGACGGCCAACCAATACTTCTTTGCCAATTTTTGTCCATAAAATCACGCCTCCAGTGACTATCTGGGCGCCACATGAGCCTTAATCCGACCATTCAGAGAGGCGTCAAAACGGCTGAAGCCCGCGTGTTTCGAGGCCTCCAGCGTGATCGGAGGCGAAATGAAGGCCGCTGTATGCAAAATCTGGAAAGCGATCAGCGTCATAGCCTTGCAGATTTTACGTATAGGCAGCATTTTTGGCTCGCCGAACTCGGTGTGAAACCTGATCCAGAGGAAGCCACACGCGCAGCTCGAGCCGGAACAGACGTTTGGTCAGTATGGGATCATCCGTGAACAGGCACCCAGAACCTTATTGATCAAACCGGCCCGGTTTTTTAATTGCTCAAACTTTATTCCCACGTTACAAACTTTTTTCTCTGTGCCGTGCTCACGATTAGCCTTGCCACCAAGATCGCAGACATGGCGTGCCTCAAGCAGGTACAACTCGAGGCTTGAAGAATCCCGTAAAAAGCTCGTGGTTTGTAGCTTCCCGAAAGTAGTCGACGCCGCAGGCAGGATCATCTCGATGCCCCCCAGGAAGCCGAGCGGGTGACAATCAGCAGGTGGCAGCTGACCCGAAGGCCTTCAATCCTGATGCGCATGAATCGCAGACAGCGAACACCTAATGAAGGTCTTGGCATGAGATGCCAAGCAGAAAGTATGAGCGCGACCCATAACTTGGGGATAAATTCATCTTATCCTACAATAAGTGGAATTTAGAATCAGGTCAAGAAACGGATCATCTGCCCCGCCCCAGGCCTCTCCTCCAAAGGTGCTCAGAAACAGAAACCCGCCCTACTTCCATGCCTGCCCGGCATTGCCCGCGCTGGCGATCTGCCGGCCGTCAGGCAGTGACACCACGTAGCCGGTGATCCCCATGGCCGTGACTTGCTGGCAGCGGGATCCCTTCGGCAAGATCGCCAGCGCATCCCGCTTTGGCGTGGCGCCTGGCATCGGGCCTTTCGCGAACATCGCTCTTTTCCTCGATCAGTTGGCCTGCCGGGCTACGCCAAAGTCTGCGGCCAGCTCCGGCTCCTGCTGGAGTAGTTGACCGAGTGTGAGCGGTGTCTTGGCCCTGCCTTCCGCTATCAACTCATCCAGGGGACGGCCTAAAAGCTGCTCAGCGGTATCAGCGGTGATGAATCTCTCATCTACACGATCATCAGATTCATCGATTTTGTCAGCCACTAGCATCGAAGGGTCATCAGAACCACAAGGCGAGGCCGGGATCGCAGACCATTGGCGGTTCCATTCATCTTGATCATTCCAGGCAGCACCGCCCAGCGTGACAAAGCCGTTGTTTTCTTCGTCGCAGAAGGTAATGGCGATAGACCAAGTCGGTTGCTCTGTATTCATCGGTCTTTTCCTATTAGTCGTCGTTGCTCTGGCGTTTTGAAAAAATTCTTTTTTCAAGCAATGATCGGAACCAACAAAATGATAGCTGCTGCGAACATGAAAAAGACGCACATGGAACTTTTGGCATCTGCATCGATTTCTAAAACCAACGACCCGAATGATAGCGCTAAAAATACGAAGGATAAATAATACCAAAAGAAATACTCGATGTAGAGATTGCCCACAACCCCCGGAACAAAAACGGCAAGGATAGATAAAAGCCCCACAACCTCCCTGATCATTGGCTTATTTAAAAGCGGCTTAACTTTTTTTGAAAACATTTTTAACTCCTTTTCCTTCAACTATCGCTGTCAGTTTGGTCAGCCTCGAAGCGATCCCCGAATAGGTCGCCTCTCACCCGTGGAGACATCATGAGACAGAGAGCGAACCAGCCCATTGCTCCAACCGCGCTGAATATTCCTCGAGGATCAAGCGTCCAGGTGAGGACCAGGGCCGACGCCAGCAGGATCATCCCTACAAGAAAGGTCGCCCACTGATATTTCTCAATTCGTTTCTCGACTATTGATTTCATGCGCCCGCCTCTTTTCCTATCGTCCAAGCGAGGCTGCGTGGATCGCCTCTTGGCGCTCGTGAAAGGCGCGTTTTTTCGCCTCGTGATGCGCGTGATATTGATCCGGCGTCATTCCCAGCTCTTCCCGTTTGACCCTCTCGTGTCGCACCCCTGCTTGGAACTGGGCTACTGCTTCTGGATCGTCGCCAAACTTCTGATCAAACTCGGCCTTCAATACGTCACTATCGGCTTGTCGGACGGTCGCATAGCCGAACTGGAATGCGTAGTACAAGTCAGCCTGACGGTCTTCCTGGGCTTGAGGCTTGTTGCTGTTGTTCATGTGGTTACCTTTTCCTCGATCTTTGCCTTACTCGAATATGTTGCTCTTGAGCCCAACCACAGCACCTGCCGCAACGGCGGCCGGCAAGGTGGTTCCTAACGGGGCCGGAACACCGATCATGACGCACACCACGCCTGCTGCCATGCCCGCGAGCAATGCGAGAAGAAACCATTTCCATGCGCCAGGCTTGAGCTTTTTCATCTGCATGCTTTTCCTCGATCAATCGGCTTTCGGTTCCGCACGCGACCTGGAGGCCTCGCGCTTAGCCGCTTTCGCCAGCCGCGTTTTCTCCGTGCTGGATAAAAGCCGGGCTTTGAAACCAAGCACACCAGGAGCCTCAACGGTCACTTTAGTGCCATGACCTTCGGCCGGGAGACCGATCCTGACCTTTCCAGCTTCCCATGCGGTTTTTATGTCGTGATAGAACATCAGCTTTCCCTTTATCTATTCGTTATCAACGGTAGTGAAGTAAAGGCCTAGCAGAAATAGTGCAACCATCGCAGTGGATAACATATAGAAATTTGTCGGCCCCATGATTTCCATTGGCCTATCTACCCAAATAATCGGCTGAGCGATGCCAGCGGCAAAAACCAGTAAAGTTGTGCCTCTTGAAAGCATAATGTTTTCCATTGTGTTGATTGCTTTCGGCAGTGGCCCCAGGCGGGGGCCGCTATCGAAACCCCTTGGTGCCAGGGGCTTTTCCTTGAACTTATTTATTAGGCACCGCATGGTAGCCAGCCTGCTCCAATGTAGCTATCGCGTCTACTGCAGTTTCCGGTAGTGACCAAAGCTTTAGGTGGCCTTCCCACTTTGCGCGAACACTGTTAGCAAGGTCTCTGTCATCGTAGGGAAGCTTAAAGAACACACGCTCTGGCACTGGCTCGAAGAACCCTTTATCACGAGCTTTGCCTATTAGCGTTTCATCATCAGGAATCCACCAAGACTCCAGAATATCTGACCAACGAGCGCCCATCCTGCTAGCAATTTTATTCTTCTCGAAAGGAACGTTAATCAAAACACGTCCAGCTCTCGGGTCGAATGGCTCTTCTCCAGACCATTCAGGAGGCTGCACCCAGCGCCATGTCTTGTAGGTGCCTGCCGTATCAATAATGAAATCTGTGTCTTTTCGTTGGCCAGTGTGAATATCAAAGACATCAGCTTTCACCTCTGGGTTGCCGTAATAGGGAGCTCGCCCAGAAAGTTCGCCTACATGGGTAATCTTGGCAATAGTGTTACCCCAGGTTGTTCGGCGCACCCAAAAGCCTGGCTTCTTCCAATGGAAAACATACATTTCGTAGATATTCATACCTCTCCTCTATCAGTTGAAGCTTTGGGTGTGGACGCCTGCATGCGGTTTCATCAGGGAGGCTAGCACTCCCTGCAGCCCGACTCGCGCATGCCTTATCGGGGTCAGCCTGCGCCCACACCGAAAGCCTCAGTCTCGCCCCTGGCCGTTACGCAAAGCCCAATCGTGGGCCTTGCTCCATGCCTGCCCGGCATTGCCCGCGCTGGCGATCTGCCGGCCGTCAGGCAGTGACACCACGTAGCCGGTGATCCCCATGGCCGTGACTTGCTGGCAGCGGGATCCCTTCGGCAAGATCGCCAGCGCATCCCGCTTTGGCGTGGCGCCTGGCATCGGGCCTTTCGCGAACATCGCTCTTTTCCTCTCACTCGCTCACGGTCAGCGTAACGTTGTAGCCAGGTAGTTCCGGGTCTGCCTCGTTCAGCGCTTCCGCTACTGCATGGCGCAGGCTCTCTTCGTCAAAGCCGTCAAAGCCGCAATCCGCCAGCTCCTCCCGAGACGCTTCTACCTTCACCAGGGTATGCGGGGCTTCTTCCACGACCACTACGTCGAGGTTGTAGCCAGGCATCTCGGGGTCAGACTCATCCAGGGCTTCCTCCGCGATGTCCTTCATCGTGCCCGGATTGAAGCCGGCGTCTTCCATATCCTCGTGCGTGGTCTCGATGGTTACGTGCATGCTGCCTCTCCTCTATCTCGATGATCCTGGCTCCATACTAGTTCCGTTTAACGGAACCGTCAAGCACTTCCTTACGCCCATTTTTTTGAGCAACCAACCCCAGCTCACAATGCGGTATTCCGGGCCTTCTTTGGCGATCTCCATGTCCAGCTCAGCGTTCAGTGCATGCACATAATCGTCAATCTTACCCTTGGATAGCCCGGTCAAAGACGCCACGCTAGCTGCGGTAGGCCGCTCTATTCTGTCGATTGCAGCCAGGGTGACCAGTAGGCGCCCTGTGTGCCCCTTGGGATACTGGGGCACGCCATGTTCATTCAATTCTATCTCAGCCATCACAACTCCTTGGTTCCGTTAGATGGAACTATAATGCCAGCTCGAACGCACGTCTAATCGTTTCCTGGTCGACGGAGAGGTATGGCTTGGTGTGATCCAGTTCTGAGTGGCCCAGGACAGCCTGCACAGTCTCCACGTCGCCTGTGGCAGCCAGCAGCCTCGCAGCGAGCGTTCTGCGCCCGCTGTGGCTCGATCCGAGCTTGATGCCGGCCTGACGGTACAGGCGGCTCATGGTCTGCTGGAGGGCGTCGCACGCCCGGTACTCTCTTGGGCCAGATTCCAGCTCACGCTTCTTGCTGGCCAGCTCGAACGCCCTTCCCTTGTGCGTCAGCACCAACTTCGAGTCCGGCATGAGCCCTCGATAGGCGCACTCGCGGGAGAGCCCCCAGGCTCGGCGATGGCGAACCTCCAGCCAGGCATCTATCGCGGCATGGCATCTCGGATGCGTCAGATGAATGTTGCGGGCCCGGCAGCCCTTTGTGATCTCAGCCCGCAGGTAGACCTCCTCACGGATCGCTCCGCTCGGGTAGAGAACGTTATCGATGCGAAGCAATGCCAGCTCAGTGACGCGGATGCCGGTGGTGTGGGTGATCCAGAGCAGCATCTGGTCACGCTCGGGCATGCGGCCGGTGACGCCGGCAACGCGGATTAGGTGTCGGAACTGCCCCGGACGGAGCGATGTGGCCTGGCGTGTGGGATTGGGCATGGGCGCCTCTCTGTCAGGATTGATGGGGAATCGCGAGCGATCCTGAGAGAGGTGCCGGGAGGCCTCCCCACCAGCCTACCACCAGCAGCCATGCGGTGTTCACGGAAAGTCGCCTGTGAGCGTTCCGACCGCGCGCCAGCTCGCGAATGAACAGAAATTGCAGGGAGTTAAACGGTTTTGGAGGAATTTTCTAAATAGGAGGAGAAAGCGCGTCTTTCGGCGCCCTGGATTACCAACAAGGAGACCCTATGAAATCCAAATCCTCTCTATTCGAAAAGATGCAGCAATGCCTCGACACCATGCTTGCCCATACGACCCCCATTGTGCCCCGCCTTCTCGCTCTCGTGCCCTTCACGCTGATCTGCTTCATGCTCTTGGTCATCACTCTGCTCGAACAACCGGGCGCGATCGAGGCCATAGCCGGCGCCACCGCCGCGGTGCTGACCGCGCCCTCGTTGCCACTCGCCTTAGCGCTGTTTGTCGGCGGGGGCGTCTTTGCCGCAGGCATCCTCTCGTCCGGGCGCTGGCGATGCTGGAGGCGCCGGCGATGCTGGAGGCGCCGGCACTCCTCTTCTACTGGCTGAGGCCAGCCCAAGTCTTTTCCTGCGGCCAGCACGACCTCTGTAAGGCGACAGCGAGCATGAGATGATGACGGATGTGTCATCTGATACCCTGTAAAGGCATCATTTGAAATCGCGGGAGGGAGAGGAGAGCTATGCAAGCCGCAATCAAAGAGTATCGCCCGCCAGCCAGCGCCCGGAAGGACGATTTCTGGAAGTCCCTGGGCCTTCCCCCGCGTGGCGCCAAGCTGCATGAGGCCCTGAGTGAGGGTGTCTCGTACAAGGTCTACACCAAGCTCACCGAGGCCTCCGGACTCGAGAGCAAGGAGTTGGCGCGGTATGTGGTCATCCCCCCGGCAACCCTGAAGCGCCGCGCTGACACAGGCTATTTCAAGCCGGCAGAGGGCGATCGGTTGTACCGTTTCGCAGAGGTCTACAAGAGCGCGGTGGACCTGTTCGAGGGCGACAAGGGAAAGGCGAAGGAATGGCTCCTCAGCCCGGTGCGCGGGCTGGGCGGACGCCGCCCGGTGGAGATGGTGGCCACGACGGCTGGCGCTGAAGCTGTCCTGGACTTGATCGGTCGACTAGAGCACGGCGTTTTTGCATGACCTCGGTGCGCGGCTATCGGCTCGTTAAGCGGAAGTGGCTCAAGACGGCTTTTGATGGCGAAGGAGCTCGATTGTACGGCGGGCGCTGGAACAGCAAAGGCAAGGCCTGCGTGTACCTCGCGAGCACTGAGTCGCTGGCCATGCTCGAGGTGATGGTTCACCTGGAAGACAACCAGCTGCTGAAGGAGTACGCGCTGCTGGAGGTGACATTCCCGGAAGAGCTGCTGATGCAGCTGCCGGAGGACTTGTTGCCTGCTGACTGGCGAACTGAACCCGCGCCACCCTCCACCGCCGAGATCGGTGATGACTGGCTCGAGGAACAGTCGAGCCTGGCGCTGGCGGTTCCAAGCGTCGTCGCGCCCAGAGAAACGAACTTCCTTCTCAACCCTGAGCACCCCGCCTTCCAGGTACTGGCCGATGGCGTCAAAGAGGTCGACTTCTCCCCCGATAGCCGCCTGTAGTGCCGAGTCGGGGTTGTTGGCAGGTCTTGATACAATGCACTACATCTTCAACTCACTCGATACATCGAGGCCACATGCTCAGTAAGGCAATGCTCTTTCCGCTCGGGTTCTTTGCCCTCGCCCTCCTTAATGTCGCAGTTCCGATCATTCAGAACGGTCCCGAGGCATTCCAGGGCGGACTGCCGGCCGCGGTCTTCTCGTTTTTCCCGTACCTGTTGCTCTTGGCCATGTCTGTCCATCAGATGTTCGAGGTACGCCGGAAACTGCCGAAAGAATCCGTTCCACTTCGAGAAGGTGGCCTGTTGCACGTCGCCCCCTTCCGGTTTCTGTCCCTCGTCGGCGTCATGGCGTGCTTCACCTACTACGGCGGCCTGACGACCGATATTGTCCTGCTTGCCGGAGTGCTGATCATCGTTCTTCACCTGGCCTACATCATCCATGTGCGCCAGCGGCTCATGGCCGGGTAATCTGCCTTTGGGGCGATGCATCACACCAACCACTGATACAAACTAACCGCACCCAAAGATGGTATTAAAACTATTGCCGACAGCACCCCAAGACACCCTGTATTGCTGCGGTCCTGTGTCTTTTCTTTGCCTGGATTGTTCTCTATCCACTTTCTATGGCAGTTTCTGCAATAGAGCTTAATGTAACCATTACTCCAAGCTTTTATAGTTCTGGAATCGAACTCTGACACCCTTTTGCACCGCGAGCATGTAAAAGTCTTCTCAACAGGTTTTCGCTGTCGATTGAGAATCAGAAATCCTGCAATCGCCGGCGCACCATAAAACCACGATCTTTCCAGCGCTCCGTAATAATAAAATGCAACAGTAATTAACACAAAGGAGGCAGCAATTATCAAATAGCCAACGTAGTCGACAACATTATTTCCTTTCGGTGTTATGCCAGGCGTCAGGCTTTCTTCTGAGCATCGCGAGGATTTGTGAGAACCGCAAATAACGACATTATTTGCACGAACTCTATCCTGGGAATCTCGCTCTTTTGCGAAATGAACTTTATCGCCAACTTTGGGTCTAGCCACTGATCTCTTGATGCTGGAGATATGAAAAAAAATCGTATCTGAACCATCGTTAGGCTGAATGAAGCCAAAGCCTTTGTCATCCATCCACTTGCATACCTTACCGTCCATAGTAATAATACCCCCTTTCTCCGAAGACCTGTTTATTTCCATAACCGACTTGCCGGGCGAATGACACCGGCCGGTGTAGAGAATCGACGATGCACTGCGGATTCGGTCGACTCCCGCAGCATCCCATCAATCATCCACTTATTTTAATTAGGTGCCTTAACAACCCATCCCACCCATCGGGGTGCATCTGATGAGGAGCAATTTTCTTGCACAACTCCTCCCCCATCTCATTTAACCCATTCTCAAATCCGTAAACCTCAACATACATTTCCGCGACACGCTCTAGCTCTTTAAAAGCGCGGGATTTTCGCTCTTGAGAAACAGACATTTCGAGATCCTCAAGCTCCTGGTTCGAGTATTCCCGTAACGTTTTATTGAGAAGCCCATCTACCATTCGCACTATCTCCATTTTTTCCTAAGCAATTAACAGCAACTGGAAACCCTTGCTCGTGCTTAACCGCGCTTAAAGTTTAGCTTCCTGATCCGCTTATCCATTATGCCCTGACAGATCCTGTCATTCCATTAAAGATCATCGTCTACTACTCTTTCAGATACGGGTCGGTTGTGTCCCCTAGGTACTGAAACTCAGCAATGCTGCACATCCACTTATCCGACTCATCCCCGAAAGCGACTTCCAGCTCTTCAATAGCATTACTGGCTCACCAGCTCTCTTCGTTTCGGCTAAACTCGATCTGCTCTTGGTCGCGAGCCAACCCGTTGCCCCCCACTCGCGCCCGAAGTGTTTCTCGTGCAGTCCAATGGCATCGCTCACTCGGACGGGGGACAGCCACGGGTCGGTCGGCTGTTCAGCATCGGGCGTCCAATCGGAAAGACATTTCTTCCTCCGAGCATTCACAGCTTCCGTCGAGACGCGGTATTCCGCCGCCAGAGCATGTTATCGTAACGCCGCAGTCAGAGAAGTCTGGCAGGTCGAAGGGAAGCGCGGTATCGAGCCAGAAGTAAGCACCGCCCAGCAACAGCGCGACGAAAGCAAAGGTACTCCCCACGACCACATAATTGTCGTTGCTCGACCCGCAGACCAAGAAGGTGATAGCGGTCGTCACCACGAGCAGCCCTATACCGAGTAACAAGCAGGTCATGCCCCCTCCTTGCCGGGCGAATGGCACCGGCCGGTGTAGAGAATCAATGGTGCTCCGCAGAGTCAGTCGGCTCCCGCAGCACCTGAATGTTGAAGACCTCACCTCCCCCAAATCAGGTCACTTCCACAGTATAGCTCTATGTTACCAGCTTGATAATTTTCCTCATTTTCCCTAGCTCCCGATCTTCATTAATGCTCTCCCATATAAGATGCGAACCCGCTGTATAGGCGTCGTTTATCCGATCCTTGATTTCCATGGCCGTTTCGTAATATTTGTTGCGACCGTCGCTATATGTTGTCTGGGGGATAGGAAACTTGGCCATCCCCACCTCCGAATTGGGATATGGAAATTCTTCCATTTGAATATTGAGATTTCTTCCATCCTCATCGACATAGGCATTCTTTGCCACCCATGAATCATTTATACGGGGGTCAATCAGCTCACGGACTCCTGGCTTTCCACTACCGATTCCTGACATTTGGCTTTTCCTTCTTTCGGACAATTTCGCTATATTTCTTAGGTGGGGGCAGCGTACGCCACTTCCAAGCGCTAATTTAATCTCCAACTTTTCAAAGAATATTATTTACTACCCACCATGCTGGCCGTCTGTTGCAATGCAACTGTGTTGAGCCTTTCCCCGTTAGTGCGTTCTCACCCTCTATGGCCATCTGTGCTGTATCAACGAGGAGTGACTACATTGTGATCATCGCAAATGGCAGCAGCGCCCGCTGCTTGGGTTCCGCATTTGAGCCTTAGTGCGACCATGGAGCAAAACATACGGAGGTGTAACTTGCCCGATCTTGAAACTATCGAGCCAGGATTCATGGTGATCCATGGCAACCGGATGGAAGACCTGCAGCAACTCGCCATCGAGTGGTCGCGGGCCAACCCGTTGCCCCCGCTCGCACCCGAGGTGTTCCTGGTCCAGTCGAACGGCATCGCCCAGTGGATGAAGATGGCTCTGGCCGCGTCTCCGCGTGAGGACGGCTCAGGGGGGATGGGCGTCGCGACGGCCGTGGATGTGATGCTGCCGGCCCGTTTCCAGTGGCTGGCGTACCGTCGCGTGATCGAAGCGGTCGAGGGCCGTGGTGCCGTCCCCACCGTCTCCCCCTTCGATAAGCCGCTGCTGCGCTGGCGCCTGTTGCGTCTGCTGCCCGAGAAGCTCGATGAGCCGGTGTATGCGCCCCTGGCCAAGTTCCTCGGCGACGATCCCGATCAGCGTAAGCACTTCCAGCTCGCCGAACGGCTCGCCGACTTGTTCGACCAATACCAGGTCTACCGGGCCGATTGGCTGGAAAGCTGGCTGGCGGGGCGCGATCACATCGTCTCGCCTCAAGGCGTGGCCACCGAGCTGGAAGAGGATGATCGCTGGCAGGCTCAGTTGTGGCGTGACATCCACGAGGACATGACCGACAACGAGCGGGCGACCCACCGCGCGGCCATCCATACCCGCTATCTCGAAGATGCCAAGGCGCTCACCCCCGACACCCTGCCAGCTGGGCTGCCCCGCCGTGTCGTCGTGTTCGGCATCTCCGCCCTTCCTCAACAAACCCTGGAAGCGCTGGAGGCCTTGTCGAGCGCCAGCCAGGTCGTGCTGTGCACGCTCAACCCCTGCCAGCACTACTGGGGTGACATCGTGGAGGACAAGGAGCTGTTGAGGTCGGCATACCGGCGTCAGGCACGGCGCGACGGCATGCCTGACGAGCTGGATCTGGATGACCTTCACCTGCACGCGCACCCGCTCCTCGCCGCCTGGGGCAAGCAGGGCCGGGACTACCTTCACCTGCTGGATGAGCACGACGAGCGCGAGGCCTATCAAGGCCTGTTCCAACACCACGGGCTTCGCATCGATCTGTTCCAGCCCGGCCAGACAGAGACCCTGCTGGGCCAGCTGCAGGACGACATCCTCAACCTGCGGCCGGCGCGGGAGTCCCTCATCACCTGGGCCCCTGTCGATCCGCGGGACGATACCTCCCTGCAGTTCACCATGGCCCACAGTGCCCAGCGCGAGGTCGAGATCCTGCACGACCAGCTGTTGTCTGCCTTTGCCGCGGACCCGTCCCTTCAGCCCCGGGACGTGATTGTGATGGTGCCGGATGCCGACACCTTCGGCCCCTTCATCCATGCGGTGTTCGGGCAGTATGGCTTCCGCGATCGGCGCCACATCCCCTACCAGCTCGCCGACCAGAAGGACCGTCACCATGCCCCGCTGATGGTGGCCCTCGAGACCCTGTTGAACCTGCCGCGGCTGCGGGTCAGCGCCAGCGACGTGCTGGACCTGCTCGACGTGCCGGCGTTGCGCCATCGCTTCGGGCTGGCCGAGACCGATCTGGCCACACTGAAGGCCTGGATCGAAGGCGCGAATATCCGCTGGGGCCTGCATGCCGAACAGCGCACCGCACAGGACTTGCCCAGCCATGATGAGCGCAACAGCTGGCGATTCGGCCTCGAGCGCATGCTGGCCGGCTTTGCTCTGGGCGATAGCGAGGAAGGGCTCGAGGACTGGGAGCACATCTCCCCATTCACCGAGGTCGGTGGACTGGATGCAGCCCTCATCGGCCCGCTGTACCAGCTGACCGGCATGCTCGACCACTACTGGCGCCAGCTGGGCGAAAGCCGCTCGGTTCAGGCGTGGGCACCGCTGCTGCGCCAGCTGCTTAGCGATTTCTTCGCCCCTCAGACGCGCGAAGAAGAACGCCTAATCCTGTCTCTGGAGGACGGGCTGGTGGCGTGGCTGGACGAGGCGGAAGGCGCCGCCTTCGAGGAGCCGCTGCCGTTGCACATCGTCCGCGATACATGGCTGGATCGGGTCGACGCCAGCCAGCTCTCCCAGCGCTTCATCGGCGGTGCCGTGACCATCGCCACCCTGATGCCGATGCGGGCCATCCCCTTCGAGCATGTCTACCTGCTGGGCATGAACGATGGCGACTATCCGCGCCAGAGCCAGAAGATCGACTTCGACCTGATGGCCAGAAAGCGCCAGTACCGCCCCGGCGATCGTTCCCGGCGCGAGGACGACCGCTACCTGCTGCTGGAGGCCTTGCTGTCCGCCCGCAAGCGGCTCTCGATCAGCTGGGTCGGCCGGAGCATCCGCGATAACGCCGAACGCACCCCCTCCGTACTGGTGGGCCAGCTGCGCGACCACATTGCCACGGCTTGGCGCATGGCCGGCGTTGAGGGAGACCACAGCGGCACCGCCCTGCTCGATGCCTTGACCACCGAGCACCCTCTGCAACCCTTCGGTGAGGCCTACTTCCGCCGCATCGATGCTGGCGCCCTGTCCCCATCGGAGGCGATCGCCGCGTCCCGGCTGGTGACCTATTCGCGGGAGTGGGAGCACCTGCACCGTCCTGTCACCGAGCCTGCTACCGAGGAGGCCCCGTCAGATGAGCTGTCGCCCTGGATGCCCGCCGTGCCACTGACCCTGCCGCACTTGGCCCGCTTCCTGCGCCGGCCGATCGATCAACTGTATCGCCAGCGCCTGAACGTGTACTTCCACGACCGGGATCTCGAGAGCGAGGATGCCGAGCCCTTCGGCTTCGATGAGCTTCAGTTGTGGCAGCAACAGGATGCCGTGCTGCAACCCGTCGGCCAGCAGCTGCGCCTGCACCCGGAGCGCACCATCGAGACGGTACTGACCGACAAGCTGAGCGAGCGGGAGCGCCAGGGGGAGTTGCCCCACCCGCCGTTCACGGAAAGCGCCAGCATGACCATTGCTGCCCCCCTGTATGACCAGCTGGAACGCTACCAGTCCCGGTTGCGCGACTACCCGCATGCCGTGGCGCCGGCGCCGGAGGTGTCCTTCATCTATAGCGTGGTTGCGCTGGAAGACAGCATCGATCAAGTGCAGAGAGCCCCAGACGGTCACCAGATGCGTCTCGTGCTGGAGACCAGCAAGTTGCACGAGGGCGATCACTACAAGTGGACCAGCCTGATCAAGTATTGGCCGGCCCATCTCGCCCTGCAGCTGGTCGCGCCTATGACCCCGACCGTCGTGGTCGGCCAGTCTGGCGACGTGGAGATCCGCGGCATGTCTGCCGATGACGCTCAGGCCATTCTCGAGGAATTGCTGGATGGCTGGCTTTACGGCATGCAGGCGCCGCTGGCGCTGACCTGTAAGGCAGGCTTCAAGGCCCTCGATGAGGACGTGGCTCACGCCGAACAACCGAACTGGGCCGCGGTCGAGAAACGCTTCGCCGAGGATCAGAAGGATAGCCTGGTGGTGCGTCGCCATTTCGAGGATTTCGGAACACTCTGCCGCGACGGTCTGTTCCTTAATCATGCAAACGACCTCTATGCGCCCTTCCATCGCCATCTCACCAGCAAGGAGGCTGACTGATGTCACTCGTACTGGACCTTCCCCTGCGCGGCAGTCAGCTGATCGAAGCCAGCGCTGGCACCGGCAAGACCTTCACCATCGCCCTGCTCTATGTCCGGCTCGTGCTCGGCCATGGCAACCCCGAGGACGACAGCCATGCGCGTGACAATGGTTTCCAGCGCCAGCTGACACCCCCGGAGATCCTGGTGGTGACCTTCACCGAGGCCGCGACTCAGGAGCTCAAGTCCCGTATCCGGGATCGGCTGGTCGACGCGGCCAGCGCGTTCCGTGAAGCCCCGGAGACGGCTGACCTGACCAGTGCCGACCCGCTGCTGGCGCTGCGCAACGAATACCCGCCCGAGCGCTGGAAGTCCTGTGCCCGGCGCCTGCAGATGGCGGCGGAATGGATGGACGACGCCGCGGTGTCCACCATCCATGCCTGGTGCTACAAGATGCTGATCGAACATGCCTTCGACAGCGGCAATCTGTTCAAGCAGAACCTGATTTCCGACCAGTCCGACCTGATCACCGAGGCGGTGCAGGACTACTGGCGTGCCCGCTTTTACCCCATGGCGCCGGCCATGGCCCCGCTGGTCTATGAGGAGTTCGGCCGTCTCGACCATTTCGAGGAAGCGCTGCGTCCGCTGCTCAAGCGCGAAGATGCCCGGCTGGAATACGGTGAGGTGCCGGTGGCGCCGGGCGCCCTGGCCGACAAGCTCGGCGTGGCCAGCGCCAGCACCGAGCAAGCCAACGAGGCCGAACATCAGGCCCGCCAAGCCTACCGGGACGATCGGGACACCGTACGCGACCATCTGGCAGCGCTGCGCCCGGGGATGAATGGCAACAGCTTCCGTGGCAAGGCCAGTGATGCCGTCTTTGAAGGCTGGCTTGAGGAGCTGGACGCCTGGGCAGACGGCGCCGAAGCCTCCGGGTTCATCGGTAAGCTGGGCGCCGACTCAATGAAGCTGAATCGAGGCCATCAGGTGCCGGACCACCCCTTCTTTGCGCTGGTGGAGGAATGGCAGGGGGCCAGGCAGACCGTTCCAGACCTGCGGCCGCACATCCTCGCCGACGCGCGTGAGTGGGTGCTCGATCGTCTCCAGCGCCAGCTGCGCGAACGGGCCGAGATGGGCTTCGATGACCTGCTCAAGCGGCTGGATGAGGCTCTGTCGGGTATCAACGGCGACGCACTGGCCGAGCGCATCCGCGACCAGTTCCCGGTGGCCATGATTGATGAGTTCCAGGACACGGATCCGCTGCAGTACCGGATCTTCGAAGCGGTCTATCGGGTCAGTACCAATGACGAGGAGACCTGCATCACCCTGATAGGGGACCCCAAACAAGCGATCTATTCGTTCCGGGGCGCCGACATCCGCACCTATCTGGCGGCCAAGGCCGACACCGAGGGACGCCATCACACCCTGGGCAAGAACTTCCGCTCCTCCGAGGGGATGATCAATGCCGTCAACGGCTTCTTCACCCATGCCGACGGCCACCCCAGCGGGGCCTTCCGCTTCGCGACGGAGACCGGCAACCCCTTGCCGTTCCAGCCGGTCGCGGCCAAGGGCCGAGACGAGGTGCTCGAGCTGGACGGTGCCCCGGCGTCGGCCTTCAACGTCTGGTGGTATCGCGGAGGCGACTTCGTGCGTCCCCCGGAATATATGCAGACCCTGGCCGAGCATGCGGCAGAGCAACTCTCGGGCTGGCTGCATCAGGCCAAGGAAGGACGCGCCGGCTTTCGTCGTGGCGAGCAGCTCGAGCCCTTGAAGGCCTCCGACATCGCCATCCTTGTCCGTGACCGCAAGGAGGCCGCTCTCATCCGCAAGGCGCTGAGCCGGCGCCAGCTGCCCAGTGTCTATCTCTCGGATCGTGATTCGGTGTTCGGCAGTGACGAGGCCCGCGACGTGCTGTACTGGCTTCAGGCCTGTGCCGAGCCGGACAACGACAGTCTGGTGCGCACCGCCCTGGCCACGCCGACGCTGGCGCTGAGCCTCGCCACCCTCGACCATCTGAACCAGTCCGAGCTGGAGTGGGAAAGCTATCAGGACCGGTTCCACCGCTACCGGCATTACTGGCAGAAGACAGGCCCCCTGCCGATGCTGCGCCTGTTCATGCAGGAGTTCGACCTCGCCGAGCGCCTGCTGGGCATCGAGGGCGGGGAACGTAGCCTGACCAACCTGCTCCATCTCGCCGAATGGGCACAACAGGCCAGCGAGAAGCTGGATGGCGAGCAGGCCCTGATTCGTGAACTGGCCGAGCACATCAGCCAACCGGGCGGTGAGGAACAGATCCTGCGCCTGGAGAGCGACGCGGACCTGATCAAGGTCGTCACCATCCACAAGTCGAAAGGCCTCGAGTACCCGCTGGTGATGCTGCCGTTCATCGCCAACTGGGTCGAGGTGTCCTCGCGCAAGGATCCGCCCGTCTATCACAAGGACGGCATGGTCTTTGAGCTGGCCAAGAAGAAGGAAGCGGAGGCAGCCCACAAGGCGGCCGACGACGAGCGCCTCTCCGAAGACATGCGCCAGCTCTATGTGGCGCTGACCCGCGCCCAGCATGCCACCTTCCTGGGGCTCACCCCGCTGGCCTCCACACAGTCGAAGAAGCCCATGATCCACCGGGCCAGCATTGGTTATGCGCTCAATGGCGGTAAGCCCTTCGCCAACCATGAGGACATGGAAGCCGCCCTCACTTCACTGATCGACTCCATGGAGCAGGCCTCCCTTGCGCTGGTGCCTGACGAGATCGCTTGTACCCGGTCGCCCAAGGCGGAGAGCCCCGGGACCTTCGTGCCGGCGAGCCAGCCGAGTCATGCGCCCTTCCGGCGCTGGTGGATCAGCAGTTACACCGCGATTGTCGAGCGCGGCGCCAGCGGCGATACGGTTGCCGCCCCCGATACCGCGGACGAGGCCACTCAGGCGGACGAGGCCCACGCGACCGGGGTGGCCTTGAGCGATGGCGAGCCCGCGCCCGGCTCCATCCATGCCTTCCCCCGTGGGCCGGAGGCTGGCACCTTCCTCCACGGCTTGCTGGAATGGGCCGGCGAGCAGGGCTTCGCGGAGGTGCTGGCGCATCCCGAAGAGCGGCGCCGGCTCATCGAGCGTCGCTGCCTGCTGCGGGGCTGGGCGGACTTTGCCCCGGGGCTGGATGCCTGGCTGACGGCTCTGCTCGAGATGCCGCTGCTGGCCGAGGTCCCCACCCTGCAGCCAGCGGCCCTGCCGCCCACGGCCTACCTGATCGAGCAGGACTTCTGGTTCGAGGCCCACGAGGTGGCCACGCCGGTCCTCGATCGCCTGATCAGCGCCGACACGCTGGACGGCATTGCCCGCCCGCCGCTGGGGTACAACGTGCTCAACGGCATGCTCAAGGGCTTCATCGACCTGGTGACGGAGCACGACGGGCGCTATTACGTGATCGACTGGAAGTCCAACTGGCTCGGGCCGGATCCGAGCCACTACACCCGCGCGGCCATGCGCCAATCCATGCGCGAGAAGCGTCATGACGTGCAGCTGTGCCTCTATGTGCTGGCGCTGCATCGCCACCTGCGGCTGCGCCTGCCGGACTACGACTACGACCGGCACCTCGGCGGTGCCCTCTATGTCTTCCTGCGCGGGGCCGGCGAGCCCGGCGCCGGGGTGTACCACGAGAAGCCCCCGCGCCAGCTGATCGAATCCCTGGATGTGCTGTTCAACGGCGAGAGCACTGCCCGTGCCACCACTACTGACAAGGAGCGTGCCTGATGGTCACGGAGACCCTGCCCCAAGCCACCCTCGCCCCGGCGACCCCCTTGAGCGCCAGCGACGACATGCTCGAGCTGCTGCGCCAATGGCGTGACGCCGGCTGGATCCGAGCACTGGACTGCGCCCTGGCGGAATTCCTGTCCCAACAACACCCGAACACCCCGCCTCCGGTACTGCTGGCCGGCGCACTGGCCAGTCACCTGAGCGGCCGGGGCCACCTGTTGCTGGATCTTGGCGAGGCCTGTCGTCACCCCGGCGCGGTCGTGACCATGGCCGATGTTGCGGCCACCGATCAGGCCCCGGCGTTGCCCCCCACGGCCATCCTCGAGACGCTCGACCCGGCCAGCTGGCGGGACACGCTGGCCGACAGCGAGCTGGTGACCCTTTCCGGCGCCAGCGAAACCCAGCGGCGACCGCTGGTGCTGGATGGGCAATGCCTCTACCTGCGGCGCTACTGGCGCTTTGAGGCCGACATCACCCGAGCGGTGGAAGCCAAGCTGGCCCAGCGCCGGGACATCGATGACGCTCAGCTGGCCACCATCCTCGAGCAGCTGTTTCCGGCTGGCGCCAGCGGCCCCCAGCCCGACTGGCAGAAGCTGGCCTGTGCTCTGGCCGCCCGTACCCAGTTCAGCGTGATCACCGGGGGACCCGGCACCGGCAAGACGACCACCGTGGTCAAGCTGCTGGCGCTGTTGCAGGCCATGGCCCTGCAGGGTGAGGCTCGCCGGCCGCTGCGGATCCGGCTGGCCGCCCCGACCGGCAAGGCCGCGGCGCGGCTGAATGAGTCGATCGCCAGTCAGGTCACCCGGTTGCCCCTGGCAGACGTACCGCATGGCGAGCAGGTGCGCAGTGCGGTACCCACCGAGGTGACGACCCTGCACCGGCTGCTGGGCGCCCGGCCCAACACCCGCAAGTTCCGCCATCACCGGTTCAACCCGCTGGCGACAGACTTGGTCGTGGTCGATGAGGCCTCGATGATCGACGTGGAGATGATCGCGAGCTTGCTGGACGCCCTGCCCCCGCATGCCGGCCTGGTCATGCTGGGCGACAAGGATCAGCTGGCCTCGGTCGAGGCTGGCGCCATTCTTGGCAGCCTCTGCGCACAGGCTGCGGAGGGTCACTACCGCCAGGACACCGCCGACTGGCTGGCCAAGGTGGCCGGCGCGGCGCCGGAGAGCGAGTACGTGTGCGACCCGGCCCGGCCACTGGATCAGTCGATCGCCATGCTGCGCCATAGCCATCGCTTCGGACAGGACAGCGGCATCGGCCAGCTGGCGCGGGCCATCAATCACAACCAGCCCGCCCAAGTGAGCAAGGTGCTGGCGGATACCTCGCTAACCGACGTGCACCGGCTGGCGCTGACCGAGATCAACGACACTGCCTTGGAAACCCTAGTGATGGATGGGGTGGCCGGTCGCGGCCACGGCTATGCCCACTACCTGGAGACTCTGCAGCACGAGCGCCCCGCCGATGATGCGGAACAAGACGTGTTCGATGCCTGGGCCGCGGAAGTGCTGGCCGCCCACAGCCAGTTCCAGCTGCTCTGTGCCTTGCGCGAGGGACCGGCCGGGGTCGAAGAGCTGACGCCGCGCATCGAGGCGAGACTGGTGATCTCAGGCCATCTACAGGCGGATGCGGCCAACGGTGCCCAGTGGTACGAGGGTCGCCCGGTACTGGTGACCGGCAACGACTATGGCTTGCGGCTGATGAACGGCGATATCGGCATTGCGCTGCAGGTGCCGGTCGACACCAACGAGGCGGGCGCACCGGTGATGGGACTTCGGGTCGCCTTCCCGGCTGGCGATGGCTCGGGCGACATTCGCTGGATCCTGCCGAGTCGCCTGCAGCGGGTAGAGACGGTCTTCGCCATGACGGTGCACAAGTCACAGGGCTCGGAGTTCACCCACGCAGCCCTGATCCTGCCGGACTCCCCGACGCCGATTGCAACGCGGGAGCTCTTCTACACCGCGGTGACCCGGGCCCGGGAGCTGTTCACCCTGGTCGAGACACGACAGGAAGTCGCCCAGCAGGTAGTCCGCGCCCAGATTCAGCGAGCTAGCCAGCTGTTTCTGGTGTGAATGCCACATTCCCTGCCCCGTCTATACCAGGCGGGGCATGGCGGTTCTAGCTGCAGTGAGGAAACCATGGGCATCGAGCGTTGGCAGGGCATGGTAGAGTTAGCACTTCATGGATGAAGAGAATGACCCATGCCTCAGTTCCTCAGACCTGTCGCCGCTCTCGGTCTTGCGGTATTGCTCGCCTCACCTGCTTATTCGGATGAGGCGAAGCGCATTCCTATCGAAGTAAATGAGTCAGGCGCTGCTGAGTGGAAGCTCACAACACATGCCACCATCACTGCTGAGATTTCATGCCGAATTAGTGATGACAATGAGTATTGGCCTAGCATTGAGTGTAGAGGAGACCTTGCGCCGACCCGTGACACCATCTTTAACCATATAATGAGTAGTGGCATTGAGGGGGAAGTGCTCGAAGTTCGGAAAAAGAATGGCGACATGGTCAGTCATTGGAATGTATCCCGAATATACTCTTCGAACCTATATGTTGCTCTGAAGCGAGCAGAAAACCCCATCGTGCTGCATAAGAGTTCCCCGTACTGGCTGGAGGATTTCGAGGAATATACTCAGAAAACCACCGAAAACGAGCGTGAGTCACTCTCTACCGATCTCATGATGGTGCGATTGAAAATCATCGCGACCGGGGTGGTATCTCTTTTCGGTGTGCTTCTTGGACTGGTCATCTTGCGCAGGATATGGGGTAGTTTGCGCGAAACTTTTCCCAAGCTGGTAAAGAATGGCATCCGCGCCATGGATGAGCGCCGTATCCATAACCTGGCGCTCTCCGAAGCTGTAAAGCATTCGACCCGTAGCAGCCTGAAAAATGGTTCCGATGAAGAAAAGGAAGCGATAAAGCAGCAGATCGCTAATGCCGTCGAGAACGGCGACACAGAATTGGCCAAGTCGTTAGTGTCCTTGCTGAGAAAGGTCGAAGATCGGTAGGCCGTACGATATTTAGAGGTAGAGGACGATGACCAAGGCATACCGCAGCGAGGCGATGGGCGCGATCCACGAGACCATGCAGGACATGCACGACGTGGGCGCCATCGACCACAAGACCATGGCCAGCTTCAATGAAACCTGCCTGACAACGGGGGGGGCAACGTTGACGCTCTCACCACTGAAGACGTTCTGGCGCAGGCCCGGCAAGCCGGCCAGGAGGCGCTAGGCTCGCCATTGGTCCAGCAGGCCCGCCTGTTCGCGATCGCCGCTCATGGGGCGACTGGGCAGCGCAGGAAAGGCACCCTCGAACCCTATATCGTGCATCCCGAGGCCGTGGCCGGCATCGTGGCGTTGTTCGGTGGAGACGAGGCGATGCAGGCGGCTGCCTGGCTCCACGATGTCGTGGAAGATACCGAGCTGGATCTCGACACCATCGAGCAGGCGTTTGGCACCGACGTGGCCACACTGGTGTCCGCCGTTACGAAACCCGAGGCGGAAGGCCAGGGTCGGGCTGACCGAGTCGCAACGGCACGGGCATCCCTGGCGTCGGCCTCCTATCGCGCTCAGACGATCAAGCTGGCTGACATCTTCCACAACCTTAGTGGCAGTGAGAACCTGACAAAGGCCTTCCGGAAGATCTACCTGCCTGAGAAAAAAGGTGATGTGGAGGCTATGCAGAAAGCCGATGAGAGGCTTCAGGGGATGCTCAAAGAACTGCTGGCTACCCTCACCCAGGCGTGAGGAATTGTGGCAGTCCCCATCCGCACTAGCTTTCTAGTCGACCGAAGAGATTTCCACGATCACAGCCTGAAACTTAACCCCCGGCTTGGGTTGGTGATCCTTGTCGAGGAAGCTTCCCAATGGGGGTGTGCACTCAATCCTACAGCGGACATCGGTAAAGGCATCCAGAGCAAGCTTGATGGCAGTGTCATCGATCTCTTCCCTCTCTCCCGCCGAGCTGAATCGGCGAGTGAAGACCAGGTAGTTTGTCTTTAGCCGCTCCTCTCCCGCATGGGTGCAGACTTTGGCCAGTCGCTTGGCATCCTTGATCAGAGGCTCCACCTTAGTTCCCCGCTTGAATTCCATGATGTGGGCTGGTCTTCCTTTCTTACCGGTTAGCAATACCAGGTCGAAGCGTCCATTTGGACGGATCTCCTTATCGCTAAGGAGCTGTTCCAAGTCTGAGTGCCTGAGGTCGGCGCGCTGAAAGGTACGCTTCACTTGGGGCTCCAGGCGATACCCGAAGTTGCGGAACTGGGAAGCGAAGTAGTCGGCCACTCTCACGGCCATAAAGAACTCGGGCATCCGGTGCAAGGATGACTTTGAGATCCTCTCAGCGTCCTCTTGAGCGGCGATCAGGACGTGTTTAATTGCAGCGATGCGGTTGCGCGGGGAGGACTTAGTCTTGGAGGTATCCACGTCAGATCCTTCTGGAGTCGCCATCCGCCGCTGCAGGCGTCCGGCTCGTTTCAGGTAGTGAAAGAACAGTGCTCCAAATAACTATGTAGCTAATCTGCGCTACCATCATGATGCTTGTTCTAGCGGGATGCTGTGATTAGCTGTCAGCATCACAGTCGTCATCGTATTCATCACATACATCCATCATGTCACAGCATCGGAGGGTTTCCACAGCCAGGCAGCCTTGGTGCCAGACCATCTGCTCGTGTGGATGAGATGCGTCACGAAAGTCGTGCTCTCGATTCGCCTCATACCCTGCTAGGGCATAGAACTGGTGTGCAAGCTTCTGTGCCAGGGCCATCAAGTGAACCGGGGCTAGGGATTCTTGCTCGCTCAAGCGGCGCTCTGCCTCGCGCTGCTGGGCTATCTTTCGATACTCAGCTGGATACATGGACCGCTCCTAGGGAATGGTTTGGGTTTTCACAAGGAGGCGTCGGCCAAGATTTCCGACGCCTCGGCATTCAATGGGCAACGAAGCTGGGTGAAGTGAGGTCACGATAGACTCGGGCTTCAATCTCTGAGTAGAGCTTGAGCAAAGTTGTGTCATTCTCCCCTTTTCCCTCCAGCGCTGCTTTCACCTGGCAGTATTCGGAATGGGTTTGCTGCAAGAGATGAAAGGCACTGCCGAGCTCTGCATCAATATCGATGCCGTCATCCAGGGCATCGAAGTGCAGCGCCGCGGAGAGTTCCGCGATCATGTCTTCACATGTCGAATGCCGGGGATCATCTTCATTATTTATATAGTGCTCGACTACCATCGTGCGTACATGATCGAGGGCAATTTTATCAGGCATGGTGCTAAGCGAATTCATTTGATGGTCGCTCCCTTAGATTGGCTTTGGGTTATGGCGAACAGCTTATCTCTATCGCGTGATTCGGGAAGCTAAACGTATTCTCAAGAAGAACATTGAGAGACAGACACAGATTGTCAGGGTGAGTATCGGACAATGGTATTGACCACCCTCACCGCTAGGTTCTGCATCTTCAGGCCGGTTGCACTTATATGTTTTCGCTCCCACTGGCCATCTCCGTATGGTTTTCGTGTCAACATAGCAGCACCGCCTGTAAACGAGAACCCAGGTATATCGTCAGCCGGATTCCTGTTCCACAGGCACAAAAAAACCCCCTGGCCAAAGGCGAGGGGGTTTCTTCGTTTCCTTACTGGTCATGCTTCTTGCTGCTTTCGATGCTTCATCTTCTGGTCCATATTCTTGGCCCAGACGATCGAGCCACCGAAGAACACAAGTGATACTGCTAGAATCCCAAGCGGAATTACAGTTTCAGCAGACATGAGCCAAATCCTCAGTTATCAGAATCTTTAGATTCGTATGCTTTATAAGTAGCATAGGTGAACAACGAGATCAAACCGAACACGATGGCAACCGGCATCATGCAAGACACCAGCTTGATACCTGCAAGGGTGATCGGCTTACCAAGATACCACTTCATGAGCAATGTAAGGCCAGACGTTGAGGTCGTGACCAACAGGTCAAAAGAAGTATCCGAAACCGCATACAGCACGGCTTTTGTATATCGATCAGTCTCGTCATCACTGAAATCTCTTAGCTTGTCCTTGACGCTAATGCAGAAGCCGAAGCCCATAAGAGCCAGACCAGCAAAGATAGTGATAATGAGGAGCACATCAATTTCGTAATAGACTGAGCAGATGATACCTAAAGCGAAAAGGGATCTGCCTAGTCCACCGACTTTCATTAGTATAGCTTTTTTCATAATTGCCTCCATAGATAGTTAAAATTCGGAGGCAACTATCCCCTAAGGGGCTAGATTGCCCCCGCAGGGTTAAAGCTCATCGGAAAGTCCTCTTACCGATCAGTTTTGAGATGAGATGTGTTAATCACAGAATTAACGCCAGTCATCACATTTTTCACGACAACGTTACCGTTATCATCAAGGAACTTCACAATTTCATAAGTGCCTGGCTCAACGAGGCCGGCACGATATGTTAAACGGGAAATGGTTCCAAGTTTCATTACTTGCTCCTTACAAGGGCACCGCTCAAGGCGGTATAGCCCTGAGGGGTGGTATCCAAGCATCTGCGCAAGACAGAAGAGCAAAGGAAGAGTGCAAAAGCGGGATATTTTGAGTGGCCCGAGCCACTATTCAGCTCACAAGGAGCAGAAACTATAAAGTCATACACGCACTTCTGGGGTGCGTATGACATTAGAGTCTCTTAGTAGGGTCAAACGGTATGGCCGAGTTGCTTTTCGGGTGGCTCGGACCACCGCTGTCTTAACGATACCGGGCAACGCGAGACCGGTCAACCCCAAGCAAATCAATATCCTGCAGCAAAAAGCTACTTCCCGCTATGGTGGTTGCGGTCCTTGTGACGAGCCCAGACATAGGCCCCCGCAAAGAAGGTCAGCGTCACACCGAGAATGGCCAACGGCAGAGCAATTTCAGGCTGCATATGTCACCTCCTGGGAGGAAAACAGCAATCAAGAGGAGATCCCTTACCACGGGACTCCTCTTGACCTTATGCCGGCTATTCGACGCTGTAAAGCGCCATAGCTTCATCCTTCAATCATTTATCCAGCATCAGCGAGCCTCTTAGCACCAGCTTGGGAAGCTCACATCCAACAACTCCGCGGCCAACTCCTCATCGTTCCCCACTTCGAGGAACTCGAAGGCCAAAGAAGAGGAGATCTCTTGAGCCTCGGTCTCCGTGACGGAGTGATGCAAGAAGGCAACGACGCAGATTTGGCGCTTGTCCGCATGCGTTGATCGCACTTCAGTCCTTTCGATGAGGCGGTGGTGAAGAAAATAGCTCATGTCAGCGACCAGCTCGAAGAAGCAGCCGTGCGCAGCACATCCCATGGGGTCCAGCTTGAAGGTGAATTCCAGGATGCTCGACTGAGCGCCCTCGTTTTCACTCCAGTCGTGAGTACCCTCATCGAAGGTGACACCATCATCTACGAACTCTGAGCCATCGCAATTGCTGTACAGCTGCGAGGCGATCTTGAACAGCTGCTCATCGTCGGCATCCAGCGGCACATCCGCTGTCACCGTCATCTCTACTGCAGTGAGCGCCCGTAGAGTGAAGTCGACTTTGCGTGTCGGCTGTGACGAATTCTGCTGATCCAGGGTCGGGGTAGCGTTCAGTGTATCGTTGCTCATGGTCGTGTCCTTTCTGTTTACGGGGCACAACCATCCCCCTAGGGGTGGAGTGCCCCAGGGGGTAGTATTTAGCGCCAGCAGCGGCGAGGTAAGTCAGTCGCTATCGTCTTCGTCAGCCGGGTTATCCCATAGGAGACGATTGCCCTCGATGTGAACCTGCTCTTCAAATTCACGCCGATCCAGGCAGGAATCCGCGATCTCTTCGGGGGACCAAAGAGCGACGGCATATCCCTGTGAACGCATGGCCTGCATGGCTTGTAACATCTTATCTTCCATCATCGGTATGGCTCCTTCAGTTGACGGGCCATCCCCCCCCACAGGGCGGTATGGCCCTGTTAGGGTTTGATGGGTCTAGTCGTTACCAGTCAAAGGTGGAAAAAACCTCAACTCCAGAAGCGTCTCTGTCGAAGAGGATCCACTGAAACCCTTTGCTCTGCATGTAACCCTGGATGTAGGCCAGGTTAGGTGCATCGTCATGGGGTTTCGAGGTGTGGACCAGCCATCCCTCTTCACGCTCCATGCCAATCAGCGCACCGCTGGCAAGCAGCACCGGGATCAACAGTGACTCCTCATAGCTGACGTGGGCGGTGCTTAGCACTCCCATGCGCTCTTCCGGAATGACCGGCGCAGCGGGAACCCCGCTGAACTCCGCGACCGTGCCCGAGTACATGCACTCTCGGCAGGTGATCGAAGCATTGCTATTCCATTCGTGCCTATTGGTTCCCTCGATGCCATCATCATGGACTAGTGCTTTGCACGTAGTGACGATGGAGAACACATCCTCTTGCTTGCACTTCGGGCAGGCGATGCCTTCTAGGCAGTTATGGTTCTTGCTCATGTTGCGTACCTCTAGGTATCGGGACGCACGACACCCATAGGGCATCAGTGCGCCCCGTGGGGTTGTGCGCCCGTTAGAGGCGCGTTGGTAAGAGTCAGCATTTCCTACCTGTCAGGCAAGAATACGCCGATCGAGCTCAGTCGATGTCACGCACTTCCCGGCCAGTAAAGCGAATCATGTCCGCAATCATGGCCAGGTGCTCAGGCTCCCATTCCTTGCCATCTAACAGCTCCTGCATCCTGTCCAGCGCCTTGTCGGCCTCGGATCGGGATTCGGAACCGTCAGACGACGCGTTCAGCTCACCACACAGCCGATCGATCTCAGCAGCGAGCTCCGGGTTATCATCGGAGACTTCTGCTTGATAGTTGCTCAGCACTTCCACCGCCCGTTGTGCGGTCTCACGAGAGGGCGAACGTGTCGTGTAGCTTGGCGCATGCTTCGCATCCACCATGACAGGCGAAATGACAGCACTGCTCTCTACGACGGCATTGGACTCAAGATAGGAGAACACCGACGCGATGAAATCGATCGTATCGATAGCATCGAGAGAGGCTGTCCAGCTCAGCAGGAATTCCATGATGGGATCGATCTGACCCGCATCGGAGGAATGGCCAATCTCGACCAGCCGCTCCTCGATGAATTCCCCGGAGACCTCCCGGGCATGGCCCAGGATCTCGACCAGGTCATCCATGTCTTCGGATCCAGCTGTCAGATCGGACCCACAAAGGCCGGCGAAGTATTCGCACAGACGCTCTATGGCCCAGTGTCTCGTGAAGTCCAGCGCTTCAGAGACATCACTGAAGGCTTGCTGCTGGGCGTCACGGCTCACTTGGTTATGAAAGCGCGTACGAAGCGTCACCAATATCAGTCCCGTGAAGGCCTGCGACTCTGCGCAAGGTTCAGGAGCCTCAATGGTGAGTAGCTTCGTGATCAGGGAGTGCTGGGTAAGCACTGAAAGCTGATTCACGCTGGCAAGGGCCAACGGAGACAGCATTACAGCGCGGTTGCCGATCTTCGCCATCGGGCGCGGAAGGATTGCGGCGATAGTAGTCATAGTCATGCTCCATAGGTCGGAACCCAGGCGCACGTCGTCCCCAGCGGGGATAACGCCCGCTGGGCAGATTATGGCGTTGTCATCAAAGACGCAGCCGGAAAGGTATAGACGGGATGTTTCAGATGGCCCGTACCAACATTCAGTCCAAGAAGGACCGAAAATGCATGCCTATAGCCGCTCGGGGGGAGCGCCCAGACACATGCACTCAAGCTGATCGGGATATCGAAGGGAGTATGGCCGGGATGCTTATCTGGTGGCCCGGACCACCTTATTTCAGAATACTGATTTCCCTTTGCTACATCAACCAGCCGGCGCCGCGCAACGCGCCTGCAAGTAAATCTAAGATGCCTGGCATCACGCCGCCCCATAGGGACGACGTGAGCCAGACGTAACGAAGGCCACCGTGTTGCAGTGGTGGCCCTGTCGGGTCAGAGATCCCAAGCTTAGCCGAACAGGTCAATAACCTGGCCGGCTTGGGGCTCGGATTCCTCCTGCTGCTGCTCGAGCTCCTCCAGAAGCCGGTTGTGATCAGCATCGCTGATCGACTGCTCCTGCAGGTACTCCTCGAGGCCCTGAGTGCCCAGACGTTGCTGGAGCCGGTCCCAATACTGGGCACGACGCGCCAGCTCATCGTAATCACTCGCCTTGCCACGACCCAGTGTCACCAGGCCATGATTCAGCAAGATTTTGGCACTCTCCCAGGAGCGAAACGACTTGGACGCAAGGTAGCGCTCTTCATCGAAAGCTTCGACAAACAGCGTGGCCTCGGCCGCATCGACCTCCATCTCATCAGCTTCCTCGTAGTAGACGATCTGCCTCGGCTTGCCTTCGTAGCGATCCCGCACGGTCCGCATCGGCGGACGCTCGGGATACTGCGACAGGTTTGACTTGGCGATGAGGGCATCCTGCAGGCCAGCTTCGTGAGCCGGACCTTCACCCTCGGGGATCTTGAACCAGCACATGCTGGGCACCCCCGCCTTCTGTACCGTGTCCATGGGCGGAATCGGGTAGCGTTCGCCCAAGACACGGATCTCATACCATATCGACAGCGCCGGGAAGGCGTGATCGAAGCCATGGCTGAGCGACCAGGCGAACTCTATGGCAAGCAGCTTCTTGGGTGTGATGACCTGATACGTCGGCCCTCGCAGGCTCTGTATCATCTCAAGGCCCTCATCACTAACGTCGCCGCGGAACATGGCAGCATCATGCTCTTCCGCCCTCTCCTCTTCCAGAACATCCAGGGTCAGCAGGTAGCGCAGCATGTCGCGACGCATCTCTGCCGAGTAGTTGGTCGGTGCCACGCCAAAATAGCCGGCCTTGGACACCTTCCGCCCCAGGATCTCACGCCGAGACATGTCCCAGCGTGTCTGGATAAGGAAGTTGCGGAACTGATTGATGCCTTCCAGGTGGCCATGCTTGCTAGGCCCGGAGGCGATCATCGACTCCATGCTCTTGTCGCGATCGCCAGTAGCACAACAGGTCATGCAGCCGTGGCGAGACCCGCAAGCCGCACGATTGCCGCCATCTCCGGTAATGATGGAGCACATTCCCTCATTGGCATCTTTGTATAGCTCAAGACACCATGAGAAATCACTGACATAGGTCCGGTAGGGGCCCTGTCGTTTCTCATCACAGGCAACGAGCATCTCCCAGACATCGGTTAGCTCCCAGTCGGCGATGACCGCGCAGGTGTAGCCGCCCGAGTCTGTCGGTACAAGCGCCATGCCACCATCACCGCGACCACGCATATTCCCACCGCGAACGGTCGACTCCGAGAAGCGAGTACCAAGTAGCGTGACAAGGTCACCCGGGTTCTGCAGGGTCGAGAGAATGTGCTTGAGCGCTTTCTGCTGCGGGCGCAGCTTCCAGTCGATCGAGCACGCACGAGAGGCACCAGCGAAGATCGGTAGCTTCCCCCGACCTATGGTCGCATAGGTGAATGACGACGATAGCGACGGCGTGACATAGACGACCTCCACCGGCAGGTGGTGACGTTCACAGTACGCCTGAAGATCTACGATCTGCGCATTCGTGTAGACATCCATGGCAGGGTTTTCCACCTCGGTGTTGCTGTGCGAGACGTAGCAGGTAGGGACATATAGCCCCGCCTCTACCCGGCGACGGATCGCCTCGAGCATGAGCACCAGCACAACGCTGCTGTCCTTGCCGAAGCTGCACGCACAGCTGAGGGTGTAGCCCTCATCGATTAGCTCACCGATCCTGTGAATGGCGGGTTCGGCCTTCTCAACTAGACCAGCGAAGTGCCCGGCATACTCATGCTGTGGGCCTTGTGCGATCTCGACTGACGGAATGGCATTGATGGCATTATTCATGGTGACCTCCAGGTCAAATAACCAACAGGCACCATCCCCCAGCGGGATAGGGCCCGCTGGACAGGTTTATGGGTACTGCTTCGTACCCGGTTTATGGATTACGTCTGAATCAAGCCACCCGACGTAGATCACCCGGGTAAGCCTCGACAAAGCTCGATCCGTTGCTGAGATCGAGAACCAGATCGGAATAGCCGGCATTACCCAGCGCCTCCAACTCGTTCGGATCTAGCGCAGGTACACCGACTACCTCATAGAGGCCTGTCGATACCGCGTCGTCCGGGTCATCGAACGCAACCTTCTCGCCTAGCACAGCCGGATGCTGTGAGGTGATGAGGCGGTTGTTTTGAGGATCAGCATTCGTGGTCATACGCCTTGCTCCTTCGGGAAGTAGCCCGGACGTACGCCACCCCAGCGGGATAGCGCCCGCTGGGCAGAGTTATGGCCTTACCAAGGTAGGTGTGGCCGATCGGTCGTATAGACGGGTTGTTTTGAATGGCCCGTACCATTTTCAGTCCCAATGGGACCGAAACCTCATGCGGCTGCACACTGCTGCCAATATGCAGTCGCATGAGCGGAACATAGGGATCGCATCTCAAAGTGCCTGAGCGGGGTGTTGACGAGGCACTGGGGAGAACCCCCAGCGCATCGCGTTCAACACTCGGTACTGCCGACCCACTGCTGACCCAGAAAAGCGTCAGCCCCCTCATGAGTAAACTCGGCCTCGAGCAGTGCACGCAGCTGCGTACCCGTCGTGTCGAGTTGTTCATGCGTCCAGGGGGACGTAGGTAGCACTCGGATTAGCTCACGCCTGTCGGAACAGGAGCGAATCACCAGCGGGTGTCTTTCATTTCCCGCGAGGACATCTTTCTCACCGGGGCGCTGGTCAGTAATAAAGTAGATAAATGACATAGCAGGAATCTCCATTGAGAGAGCCTCCCCACTGGCTGGTGGGGAGGCATCGTTAATGCCTTGGCAGGGCCAAGTCAGGCGACATCCGAGAAAAGATCAGGTTGCTCTTCCTCGGTACCGCAGCTTGCCTCGATCACCTCATCCGGTGCTTGCGCATCGGGTTCAGTGACTGAAGGCGCGACCACAGCGTTGGTATCACCTTTCCCTTCGATCGCCTGAAACAACTCTGGCGTCATCTCGACGTAGACAGAGTCGCCATACTTTCGAACGTGCTCCTGATCATTTTCACCGATTTCCTCCAGTGGGTCTTTCGGCTCTGGGCCTGGTCCGACTACCGTGGCTGAAACCTCTGCGCCATTTGCTTTGAGGCGAATCATCCTCCCCGGACCGATGGCAATGGGCCATCCTTTGCTCCACCCTTTTCCGACGAGTCGAACACGGCCAGAATCCATGTCGATCTTGCCGGGGGAGAAGTCAAAGTCTTCGCCACCTAGCGTGCCACCGCTATCGGGATTCATCCCCTCAACTTCGATAGCCACAGAGCGATCATGATCATTCGCAGCCTCCAAGGACATCAGGATGGACCGTGACAGGACTACACCCAATGCTGAGAAGCAAGGGTAAACAACCGACTGCCCAAGCACCTCATGGGCAGTGGTGTCACTGAGTCCATCAACGACTTCCTCTGGTATGGCTTTGACTCGGGCATGCTCTTTGGGAGTGAAGAGACGTGACAAGGAATTATCTTCCTTATGAACCAAAAAAGGTTCAGTCGAACGGGCCTTCATATAGCCCCTGCCGATCGTGCCACATTTACTTTCGCTACCATCAAGCATCTGACGCTTGAAGCCTTTACCATCCGCCTTATCTCGCGCAGCTTTATCTTCGAGATAGGAGAATGACTTCCAGCGCTTTTCGGCAATATTTTCTTCAGGCTCCAGGATGCAATTGATATTTGCCTCCTTGAAGCGCCGAGGAACCACGTCATCAATATCGAAGCAGCCTTCAAGCCCCTTTGATACCGCAACGAAGCATAGCCGATCCCGATTCTCGAGAGCCCCGAACTCATTGCCATTCAGCACACGTTCTTGCAATTCGTAGCCCAACGTCGACAGCACAGACCGAATAACGGCCATGCTAGCGGTGTTGGAATACTGTGGGACGTTCTCCCCTATTACGATCGAAGGGTTGAGCGTCTTCACAAACTCCAAGAACGAAAAGAACATTGCGCCGGCCGCATCATGCTCTTCAGCATGTTTTAGCTTATTTCGCGAACGCCCTGCGAGAGATGCTCCTGTGCAAGGAATTCCCGCGACAACAATATCCTGCTGAGGCGGTGCTTTTGATAGATCAACTTTCTCGATTGGCGACTCGATTGCAATCGACTTTTCATCCCATAGCTCAGGATTGTTTTGCCTTGAGCAATCAAGATATTCACTGTCTATCTCAACAGCGACGCCAATCTTAGAAGCGATCCCTCCTGCTTCCAGTCCTTCATGGAGGGCTTTATCCAGAACCCCCGAACCATGGAATAACGAACAGACGCGCAGCGGTTCACCATCCTTCACACGAGACAATAGCCGATCGACACGCTCATTCACTTTCTTCTGCTGGTGGTGAGCCGTTACGACAATCTTGCCCCTGGTGACCATCACACGCAGGGTTTCGACACCATCAAATAGCTCAGCCAATTCCTTGCGCGAGATATCGATGATGGGCCTTAGTCGCCCGTTTCGCTTCTTACTGCTGATCGTGTATTTACCCTCGTCATTGGGGGTCAGCACGAGCTTGGCGTCTTCCATCGACAGGTCATACCTGTTGCCCGGCTCATATCCTTCACGCGACAGCTTGCCGCCTTCCAGATAGATACGACGATTACCGCGATGCTCTCCCAGACGGGTATTGATGAGGGTGCTCATAGACCTTCTCCTTGCTATAGAAAAGGCCACACCCTCCCCCCACTGGGGCGGATGTGGCCCCAGATGGGTTAAGTGTTACGGATGATCAGGCAGCGATGCTGCTATCACCCCAGAAGTCGCTGTAGGCGACTTCCCATTCATTGGTCTTGGCAACGGACGCGATGCTGCAGCCTGGGCTATATAGCCGTGTTAGCCGCATTGCCGCGCCAGCATGAGGCGCTCGACATTGATAACCCTCGGGGGGATCTGTCGGGCGGCTTGCCTGGGACCAGTACAACACGATGAAATCGAACATGATGCTCTCCTTAGATTGAGGGAAGAGCCTCCCCTGACGGGAAGACTCACCCGTAGGGAATGGGCATTCGCCCGTCATGCGGAGGCATTGCCTCCTTGAGGATCGTTACGCGCCCGCGGCTGCCATGGATGCCAACAGCTCGGAATGCGTAATTCGCCCCTGGTTAAGCTCAGCGATGAGATTGGTGATCCTGGTGCCTCGCATCCACTCGGATGTTTGGCTCAGCTCAGATAGCCGCCCTGTCGCCAGGGAGACATAGCCTTCGCCGACCAGAGCCTCGAGCACTTCCATGGGCTCGTCTCGGGTGAAGTGCCCGAAGAACCCCTTGGCGTCAAAGAGCTGTGCTCGATACCTGCCGGGCTCGCTGGCATCAGGAAGAATCAGCGCATATTGCGCCAGTCGCTTCTGTTGCAGCTCAACACCGATCAGGTCGCCGTCGCAGGCCTGCAAGATGGCATGCCAAGCGTCGTTGCGCTCACATGCCAGCTTTGCCGCCTCCTCAAGCATTAGCTGATCAATCTCATCACCATGCTCCAGCTCTGCCTGTAGCCAGGCGTGATCGGGAAAGTCTCGATACTGACGACCTTCCATCACATCAGTGCTTGCAGCTACCCCCATAAGACCTCCTTACGGATGTTCTGATGGGGCACCTCTCCCCACACGGGGAGCAATGCCCCACGCGGGTTGAAGAGAACGTCCCAACCGGATGCCCGGGTGAGACGCTTATAGCCAGATCACGCCCTAGCTGGGGTCATAATCGAACTGGTTGGAATGGCTATAACCACAGTGCTCGCAGTCCATGGCCCGAACAGTGAATTCGTCGGAACATCCCGGGATTGGCTGATCCCACTGCTTGGCGACTGCATATTGGCCGCAGCCAGGGCATTTCTCGGCGAAGACGAGCTTCGACTCATCGAGGCCGAGCTCATCCTTTTCGAGATATGCCTCAAAATACCCACTACGAGTGGTATTGCGGCTCGTTAGGCTGCCATGTTGCATAGGGTCTACCTCCTTCAGTAACGAGGAAGCCCAGTGCCCCAAGGGGGATGGACTCCCCCTTGGGAAAGGCCCCGAAGGGCCGTGGATTAGCCAGGAACCTCCTGGTCAGGCAACACGCCTCGGGAACCCGAGCATGCCTTGCTTGATGAGCACATCATTCCAATCGATACCCTTGGCCCGCGTCGGGACCGGCATCTCTGGAATCATGGTGATCACCTTCAGTCCTGCTGCCTTGAGCTTGGTCGCAAGCGACTCGGCTACTTTCTGGCCAGTCAGGGACTTATCTCGATCCGCCCAGATGATCACGGTATGAACACCTTCGGGGATCTCGATTTTCTCCAGCAAGGTCGCGTTGACCGCGGACCAGCAAGGGATACCGGTGCCCCGGTATGCAGAGAGGGCTGTCTCCAGGCCTTCGGCAACGCCGAGGACACCGTCGACAGGCTCGCCCAGTTGAATGGACGCACCAGTGACCTCTCCCCTGGTCTCATGAGCAACAGACATCATCTTTCGTGCATCGCCAAACCGGGTTAGCTTCTTGCCGGTTTTGGTGAGGTACGTCCGATGGAGCGTACGAATGTTGCCCTTCAGGTCACGGATCGCGCAGACGATCGCTGGAAACTTGCCTTTTAGCTCAGGATTTTCATCCGCGTCCTCGCCCCAGTATTCGAGCTTGGGGTGAAAACGGATGCAGTCCTGGGCCAGCAAGTCATGCCAGCGAACCGTGATGCCACGGGACTTGAAGTACGCCTTTGCCGGTTCCGTACCTGCTGACAACAGCGGCACCGTTCCAGCCCAGACCTCTTCGATCTTGCCATCAGCCCGTTCGGCTTCACGCTTGCGCTGGCGCTCCAGCTTCTCCTTGCGCTCCTGGATTGCTTGATAACGCTCCGGATTACGCTCACGCATCTGCTCAAGGGCACTGACCGGCTCATCCTGGCGGATGGGCACGACATTGCTCTCTTGCGCGTCGTGAACGTCATGCGCAGGCTCAGAGGCTTCCACCTCCTCAACACCTGGCACTACCGCAGCACTGGCTGGCACTTCTTCACTTACCGGAGCTGCCATGGCTTGTGCCGGGGCAGCCTGGCTTGCGGGCGGTGCCCCAAAGCTCGGCATGTCCTGCTTCCACGACGGCTCCTGACCAACACGGTTGGTCGGAGACAGGTTGGAATCAGACGCTGTCGGCTGAGGCCCCGGCGCAGGAGCAGTCCCCTGAGCCGGTGAGGGAGCCGGCGCCGATGCAGAGACCGGTGCCGGGGCTTGAGCCCTCTTTGCCTGCTGTGACTGACGATCCTTCTGGGCTTGCTGACGTTCTTCCCGGGTCGGGTAAGACTTCAGGTCCAGAAGCTCACCGATCTCATCTCTCACTTCCGTGAAAGACTTACCGGTGATCGCCATGAGAAGTGCAAAGCCATCACGATGTACGCCCAGGCACGCCGGGCTGTTGCATAGGCCACCGCCTGTTTCTGCCACATCCTTGAAGAGGCGAAAGTCTTTCTTGCCTCCATGAACAGGACAGGTCACCAGGCGGGGAGCCTTGTCGATCGCTTCTTGTAGCTCGGGGGCCACGATGTCGAGGATTTCCATCCACCGTCCCTGGACAGCAGACTTCACCTCATCGGTCTTGAAGTAAGGCATTGTGTTTCTCCAATTGCAGGACCGGCCCACACGGGCTTGGCCCGTGTGGGGGTGAGTTTTGTTACTGCTGTCGAGGTCTCAATCCACCTGCTTCGAGCGATAACGCTCATCAGCGGTGTAGAGAACGGGGTTGGTATCCATCTGATCGATCGGGTCGGCGTAGGTGACGTACCACTGCATCCCACCTGCCACGGCGAAGCACATACCGCCATAAGGCAGCATCAGCTCCGTAATGGCCGCCATCCCCACGAAGGGAACGGCAATGAGAGCACCAACCACACATGCCACACCGAACAGAGCGAAGGGCAAGGCGATCCACTTGCGGTACCAGTAAACCGGCACACTTGTAATGCAAGTGCCGATTACCACCAGATCGTTCCACCAGAGTGACGGCCCAAAGATGGCTTCAGGCATTAGGCCACGGAGGTCCGAGACCGCATACGGCAAGGCTGCGGACACAAGGGCGGTGCCAACGATCAGGAAGATCACTGCGATTTGCTTAGTCATAGGTACATCTCCATAGAACAGGAGACACACCTGCCCCAAAGGGACAGATACGTCCCCTGGGGGGTTGATGGATGCGAGTGCATCCGAGGTCGGATAGACGGGGTGTTTTGGATGGCCCGTGCCATCATTCAGTCCCAAAGGGACCGAAACCGCATGACACTATGCTCCTAGGGAGAACACTGCCATGCAGTCTTGCGAGATAAGGGTCGATGAAGACCGAAGGTAGGTAAGGCCGAGATGCTTATGAAGGTGGCTCGGACCACCTGTTTTCGATCATACCCAAGGGGAAAATCGAAAACAAGGGAGTCACCGCATCCCAACGGGATACAGTGACTCCCTTGATCATGCGGCGATTGCCTCTTCCTTCAAATGCTTCACAGCATCGATGGTAAGCTGACGAATCACCTTGGCACCACCACCGAATTCTTTCGGTATTTCATGAAAACCATGACGAAAGCTAGTTTCTTTTCCGGTGACAGTATCCACGACATGGGACTCCAAACGATGGAATTCCCCTTCTCCCCTGGCGAGACGAAGACGCAACTCCGTTGGCACGTCTGGCACTTCTTCGAAGCTTGGCGCCTTTAGGACAGAATACGTCCTGACCTTGAAGCGGCCCTCGCAGGTTAGTTCAGGCCATTCCTTTTCGTATGGAAGGAAGTTACGTGACAACTCAAGGGTGCTGTTCCAGATCAACGTTAGATCTTTCCTCACCTGAGCGACACACAGATCATATATCATGTTTCGGAAGTTCTTTATTGCCACCTTCAGGTTGTCAGGGTCTACCTTCTTCGGCGCACTAGGCAACGAGCACATCGCCTGTACAAAGGGGCGAGCAGCATCGAAACCCGATACCGCTTCTCTGTTGCTAGGGAATGCGTCGATAACATCCTGACAAGGGTCTTGCCACATCAGGTGAATCGCTTGCTGATTCTGTCTGATATTACTCCTTGATTTCGGGTCCATCACAAAAACTGGACTACCAAGGGTTCTTTCGTAATTATTCAGCGCATAAAACAAGCGTTTATTGTAAACCCTATCCAGCATCGAGTCATTGTTGTCTCGCAACAAACGCTCGCGGAAGGTGGTGGTTTGAAAACTCACCTCTATGTCCTCGATATAGATAGTGGAAAGGACATGTGGTTGGCCTATAGTAGGGCTTGCCTCATCCTCATCTTCCGAGAATTCCAGCTCTACCACGGAAAGCGAGTAGCCTGCATTACTCAGCATCATATCCACATGGCGGTTGCACACATCCAATTTTAGGCCATCGTTAAAAACGTCCATTGATACCTCCGTTGTAGAGGAACCCGCCCCCTAAGGGGCGTGGAACCTCTGGTTAGTTATGCCGTTAGGCTGCTTGATTCGTCATGCTGCTATCATGAGGGCCGACGATCTCGCGCATCATGGCTTTTGCTTCGGCGAAAACATCCCAGTACAGACCTTCGTACCGAGGGTCATCGCTTCTGCAAATAATTCCGTTGTATTCGTGACTCGCCTCTTCCCCTGAAGGAAGGTGCTCGATCACACAACGGATTGATGCGCATGTCAGCTTTCTCTTGGATAGATCCAAAAGAATACTGAGAAAATGATCATCATCCTCGAGCATATCGAACGCAAATTCGAAGTCATTATCATTCGAAAATGCCTCGATCTTTACGGAATAATCACCAATCGTACGATCCTGTATCGGCTTCTCTTGAAAAGGTGAGCTGAGAATCGCATCGGATAGGGTGCTATAGGCACGACTTCCTAATGACTTTGCGAACTCATTTAGCTCATCGACAACATGACGCTCGAGATCTTCTGCCCAGTTCTGCCATTCTTCCTCAGAAGACAGTTGTGAGAGCTGAGCAATCCTTGCTATCTCGGCTTCATCCTCATCGTGTATTACACGATTGACGATATCGGGGATATCAGTGGTAATGGATAGGCTATATCGCTCGAAGGGGCTCAGGCTTACCTCAGCTTCAAACTCGACTTCCAGCGCACGTATGACTTCATGCATGCGCCGGCATTTGACGATATCAGCAGAGGTGTGAATCCTGGATGCCGTTTCTACCGGCCAAAGTGCTTCCAGTATTTTCGGATCCGACAGCGAGACATTGGCACGTTTAAGCGTGCAATGATCTCCCTGGCAGAAACCGATGTTGTAAGCGACATCAGCGTCACGGAAGCCATTCGCCTCGAAAAGCCAGGTTAGGTAGCGATCAAACACGTTCATG
The DNA here is from genome assembly GCF_030553075.1 of Halomonas sp. I5-271120. Lineage (NCBI taxonomy): Bacteria > Pseudomonadati > Pseudomonadota > Gammaproteobacteria > Oceanospirillales > Halomonadaceae > Halomonas > Halomonas sp. I5-271120. The sequence goes on along the minus strand of NZ_CP130702.1, from coordinate 157,332 downwards.
GGTATCTCCTGTAGACAAGAGACACTCCGCCCCACTGGGGCGAAGTGCCCCTGTGGGGGTTATGGCATCAGGCTGCTGTCTGCAGCGTGATGCCGTGGTTCATGGCAATACGAGCGGTTGCGGTACCGGTGGTCGGAAAGCCCAACGTCATGGCATCCGTCTCATCCACGAGACTTAGCTCAAGCATCTGGGCTGTCTGCCGCACGAGATGGCCGCAATAGCTGGCTCGATCCGCCTCCTGGCGAAGCTGGCCGGCGAGCTGCTCGATACCGGCTCGACTGACTTGATCGATGACCGGCGTCACCCAGCGGATGGTGCCGGCGACTTGATCGAAGTAGCCCCCAAGAACGAAGCGTCCTTCCCGGTTATAGAGCCGGGCACCGGTCAGGTTGAGCCCCAGCAGACTGCCACCGGACGGAAGCTTGAGACTGGCCCAGGCGTCGTCAGGTAGGCATGTGCTGTGGAACCGCTCCAGCACTTGATGTTCAGCAGTCACCTCCCCTGCCCAGTACGTCACAGGTAGGTGCGCGGTGGTGCCGGACAGTGAGGACAGCACATCAATATCAGCTTCGAAGATCAGGTTAAGCATGGAAGTCTCCATCGAGATTGAAGGGGACTCCCTGCCCCAAGGGGCGTGGTGAGCCCCCAGAGGGTGGGTTATTTACGGCGGTGGATTACCAGGACATCGCACCGATACGCGCGGTGGTCTGCCTCAAAGTCTGGCCCAGAGCACTCGCAAGGCGAGATAGCCGGCCAGGCTGGTCACTGGATGAAACCTCTTCCTCGACGGGAATCGGCTTCGCCCGATACGCCACAAGAGCATCGATCAGCGTCACATCCGTTGAGAGGTGGTCACCGATGTCGCTCTCGGGTGCATGATTCACAGCACCGAACAACTGCCGGTACAGCGACTCGAAGGTGGCGCGACGTGAAGCGATCATGTGTTCCATTTTCGCCTGCACGTCAGGCCCCTGCTGGCGGTAAGCCTCACACAGCTTGGCCGCAGTCGGATGATCGACCAGGGTCGGGTCCGCTGCAGTACCAGCCTCGTGGGGCCATACCATCATCATGGGCACCGCGGTTGCTTCGATCCGCTGTAGTGTGTCGATGCTGGCAGTGACACGGTTGTAGCGTAGGTTTGTCATGGTCGTCCCTCGTGAGTTGCCAGGGACTTCCATCCCATCGGGATGAGTCCCCGATGGGTGGTGTATGTCGCAGTGCGACGAAGTTGGTAAGGCTGGGGTATTTCGAGCGGCCCAGACCGCTTTGAGCTCTCAAGAGAGCACAACCGTCATGGAGTTGCTGACAGCGCCAGCAATTCGATGAGGGCTAGGGAGCGGCCCTCCACCGACTTGTCGGTGGAGGGCTTCCCGTGGCTATCCTCGCTTAGGCGACGCGTTTCTGCTCCTGCTGGAGCTCCTGTTCGACAAAGGCTGGGAGGCGTGCCCACAACCCTTTCGCCAGTTCATCGCCATCGCAACCGGAAAGCTTCGCCAGTTCGCTAAACGGTAGGCTGTGCTTGCCGGCATACGGCCCGGTTTCATTGATCCAGTTCCAGATGTCCCGAACCTCCTCGCCAAGGTTGCCATCGCGCCCGTAATGGACGTTTTGGGCCTTTTCGAGCATGTCGAGCTGGTAATCAACCAATGAGTAACAGAGCTGTTCGATCCCCTGATCTGACCACTCCAGCAGCTCAGCCATCTCTGCCCACACCGCCTGAATATCAGGATCAGTGGAAGGCGTCGACAGCCGAATCTTGCAGGGAGCGACCAGCAGGTGAAGCTCGTAGCCGTAGAGGACTTGTTGCAGCAACTCTGCACCCAATTGCTCGAGCCACTCCACGTCGGAAAGGCTCGTAATGGGCGTCTGGTTCCTGACCAGGTATCGAGGCCGGGGCATGTCCGTCTTGCTGCCCTTACCTTTCGACAACCCGTCCGGCACTGCCAGGGGCGACACCTCGGGTTCGAAGAGCTTCCGGATTTCCTCCAGGGCCCAATCGATCGAGATCTCTTCCTCCGCCGGTGCCTTGTCAGGCCCAGGTTCCTCAGAGAGCAGTGCATCCAAGTCCAGGGATAGCTGGTTTGCGCGATTCGCTAGCATCATGTGACTCCGTCAAGACGACGGGCACGGAGCACCCCCGAGGGGGTATTCGCGTACCCCCGTCAGGGTGGTGAATGGGCTATTGCCCCTCATGAGAGAGCCCCTATGAGGGGCTCTCCCACCAGGCCAGAGGCCTTTGTGGAAGTGTGCTCTTAGCCGACTTGGCTTAGAGCCCGCTCGAGATCGGTCATGCTGATCTCATCGCGGTCACCGAGATGAACTTCCCGTTCTCCTTTGGCCGAGAGGCCAAATTCGGCGGGATCTACATCGACGGTTCTCACCTCCATCCCCTTTCCGATCTCCAAAAATCCTTCAATCGGTTGAGGGGTGGGTTCGGCCGGCGTTGCAAACGAACAGGACTCAGAGAGCCCCATTAGCCTGCGCAGCCGACGAACCCGACGGGCGTCACGAGATGTGCGAATCGCGTTAATGATGCGGTTAATCATGGCAGTCTCCTCAGACTAAAAATGAGGGGACTACCGCCCCAGAGGGGACGGATCGTCCCCTCTGGGGGTGGAATTAGCTTGCTAGGCGATAGACGCCTTTGGTCACGCGATCGAAATGCTCAGGGTTCTGCAGAACCTGTCGGACCTTGGCCTTCCAGTTCCTGTTAGAACGCTGTTGAGCATAGGGCTCGACGCGCGCGTAGATCGCCTGCAGATCGAATGTGGTGCCACACTGCAGCACCCGACGTACGACACAGCGCCAGGTCGTCGTCATCATGTTATTCGCCCGCACGGTGGCGGTTTCGAGAAACATGAGCGACGTGCTCTGGTCACGGCGAAACACCAGTAGCTTTTCGTGCGCGATACGCACTAGCCGTGATGAATACTGCCGCGTGTCTGACATGCAGTTGTGTTGGACCTTGATGATCTCATCGACCAGCATGCCCGGCGCCACCCGCTCCACTAGGGAGGACAGGTTGTAGTACCGGCCTTGCCGTCGAAGATTCCCCATCAGGATGCCGTAGGTGCCACCCGGGCGGGTCGCATCATGAAGATTCATGATGGCCAGCTCGAGGGCCTCGACAAACTCTGGCAGGGGTAGCCGGCTCAGATCGTGCGGATGGGCTTCACCGCCCCATTGCTTGCCTGAGTAGGCGATCATGTCCCAGTAAGGGGGATGCCACCACGCGGCAGCAGCCTGTTCACCAGCGGCCTCTGCGAGGTCATCAGTGAGCAGGTTGAACCCTTGGGACAGGTCGGTACCGAAATACCGGACCCCAAGATCTCTCGCCACGTCGCGGGACGTACCGCCACCCTCGGAAGGGTCAACGAATAGGCCCTCGCCATTCGGCATGTAGGTCTCAACGAAATCCCGAACGATATGGCCGGAGCAGTTCCCCCGGTAGGAGGACTTGCCGTAACGGCCACGATCCGGATAAGAGACGATCGAAGTAGAAAACATATGCAGCTCCGTAGTGATGGGGCTGCATATCCCCCAGGCGGGAATAAGAGCCCCGCGTGGGTGAGTTATGAAGTATCAGGCTGCGAAGATGCGCTTCCTGGCTAGCTGGAAAAGCTCCGGCCCCAACCTGGAGAGCTCGGTGATCAATGCCGAATCATCGAATAGCTCAGGGTTGGCCAGAACCTCAATGCCGATGCCATAGACCTCGACGCCTTGTCGGCGAGCTTGGTTCATGACTTCGGACGCAGGCTCATAGTCAGAGGCGCCTCCATCAGTCAGCACGATCAGCACTTGGCGCTCTGCCGTTGCCTCACGAAATGCTGAGATGGCACTCCAGATACCTGGCGCCAGCGGCGTCAAGCCTTCGGGGCGGACCACAAAGCGTCCGGGAGCCCGACGGGCAGTCTGCGAAGCGGTGAGAATGGTCTTCACCGGGTTCTCATCTACTCGCTGGTGTAGGTTCTGGATCGGTTGGCCACCAAATGAACTCGCAGACACCTTCACGCCTTCGATGCTTTCCAGGGCAATCGCAAGCGCGTAGGTAGCCTGACCTGCCATTTCAGCCTTAGCACCCGACATTGACCCTGAACGGTCCACCAGGAGGTGAATTGCCGTATCGGGCTCAGTCTGGTGATCCTCACGATTAAACACGCGAGTATCGCCCGTCTTGAGTCGAGTTAGCCGTCCCGTGCTCATCTTGCGACCACGGCGAGTGGCATAAGGCCGAGAGGAGCGACTTGCTTGGACAAGCCCGGTCAGCTGCTGGCGCAGCTTACGCGTTACCCGTCGCGCCTCGAGGTCCAGGTCAGCACCGGCTGCAACGAAGTCGGCTGCCTCATCAGGATTCACGCCATAGGACGCTGCCACCTGAGTCGTTTGAGCCGAACTACCCATGGACGTGGAGGCCGTCTTCTTGGCTTCCTCCTCCATGGCCTCGCTGAGGGGTTTCAGTACATCGCCGGCCATCGCATCGTCGTCTTCCGATGCCAGGGCATCCTGAAGTGACTTGCGCTGATCCGGACTGGTCGATGCATCATCGCCACCCTTGGCATCTCCATTGGAGGAGCTGCCTGAGGTATCTGAGTCCGCATCATCCCCCTCTTCGCCTGAGCTGCCTGCCGAGTCGTCATCGTCACCATCGCTTCCGCTCTGGCTGGATGAGTCATCGCCATCGGCGTCATCGTCACCATCGCTTCCGCTCTGGCTGGATGAGTCATCGCCATCGGCGTCATCGTCACCATCGCTTCCGCTCTGGTCGGATGAGTCATCGCCATCGGCGTCATCGTCACCATCGCTTCCGCTCTGGTCGGATGAGTCATCGCCATCGGCGTCATCGTCACCATCGCTTCCGCTCTGGTCGGATGAGTCGTCGCCATCGGCGTCATCGTCGCTTTCACTCTGGTCAGATGAGTCCTGGCTATCGCCGCCTCCTTGATCATCTGATTCATCGTCGTCTTGAGAGTCACCACCCTGACTAGATGAACCATCTGTATCGTCACTGTCACCCTGGTCTTCCGACGAGAGCTGCAGGAAATCCATGATTTCAGCAGTCATCGCCAGCGTGTCCGCTGTGTCAGCATTGAGATGCGCACGATCGAGGATATCGTCTAATCCAGATTGCACGGCCTGACTGAAGGTATTCCGGAAACGGCTTTCAAACCGGTCCAGGTAGCCCTGCAGCAGATCGGCCTGGTCGCTTAGGCCTGCGTCGCAGCGAATGCGAAACAGGATATAGCCCGTCAGCGTGTGCTCTGGTGGGGTCGCCATGCCCTTCTTGTCGAAGTCATCAGCGTCCATCCATAGCTCGTGGTCGATCAGGTGCTGGCAGGTATCGCGTAGGCTAGAAACGGTCCCCGGGAAAACACGCATGATTTCCCGCTCGATCACACCATCCTCGAGGATGTTGTGAATGTTCTTCTCGATTGGGCTCCGCTTCCCCTGCTCCCTCAGGGCATCGAAATTCGTGAAACGCACATGGGCAGACTCGTGAGCCAGATAACCCCATAGCGCATCGATGTGTTCCGATGCTTCCGTCATGGTCGGCAGGTAGATGACATTGCCATCCGTCATAGCCGTTGAGCCTTGAAACAAGACCCTCACCCCGAACTTGCGCCCCATAGAGGCGGCAACAATGGGTAGTGCCTTGAATACGTCGGCTTTACGCTGTTTTTTCATGGTGTATCTCCAAATGGAGGGACACCAGCCCCATCAAGGGAGTCGGTGTCCCTTGAGGGTGGGTAGGAAATGCGTCAGAAGTAGCTGCTGCCCCTTGAAGGCGCTGCAGCCGACTCTTCAGCCTGAAATACGCTCGGAGACTCATCGGAGTCGTGGTCGAGCACCTCATCGAGGCCGGCCAGGAGCTCATCCAGGTCGGGCATTTCAGCGTCGGAGGGCTCTTCGAGTAGATCAGGCGCCTGCTCCTGCGGCTTGGCCTTGCCCTGTTTCTTGGACTTGGCTTTCGACGCATCGGCCGGGGCCTTGCTCTCGAGCTGCTTCGCGACATCGTCCACCGAGGTGGAACCCTTCACGAAGTCTTCAACCTTCCCTTCATCCGCCAGGATCTGCACTACCGCACTGATGCGGAAGTAGCCCTCTCCATGCACCGGCTCCTTGCTATCCTCGGGGAGGAAATGCAGCGCCTCATCCATCAGCTGAACGAGACGTTTGAAGCGGCTATCGAGGAACGACAGACCATCCACCTTATCCCTCATCGTCTTCAGCGGCTTGCGCACGCGGAAGCTGACATGAAAGTGAGGCTTGGACAGATGAGTCGAGTAGGTCTCAGCAGCGGTGTCGATGACCTCCTGGAGGAGATCGCCACCCAGAGCACGAGCCTTGTTCTCAACACCGTGGGTTCCGCTCGCTTGAACGTCACCATTGGTGATCTGGAATGCTTCCCAGCTCATCCCTAGCCGGTCAGCGACACGGTCACGGGATAGGACCCCATCACGAATGATGTCGGCCCATTCAGGGTTAGCGTCACACCAGTCTTGCACGGCGTTGTCATACGATTGCAGAAACGCATCGCGGGCTTGGTAGAACTCGCCCTGAAGCAGGTTGAGCTCTTTGTTAACTTCATCGAGACGCTTGATCGGCAGAGCATAGCCACTCATGAAGCGCATACCAACGCCCTCCATGTAGCGAGCCATACGCTGCTTGATGGCAGCAAACGATCTCAGAAGCTTGGGATCGCAGACATTCTTTGATCCCAGGGTAGCCAGAGAAGACGGCGGAATTTCACCATCGTCACCTAGCCGAAGGTCCTTTGCGGTTAGACGGGCCTTACCAGTCCAGATGTCGAAATCGACGTGGACGATGGCCATCTGATCCAGAACGGTTGCAGTCATGTATGCCTCCAAAAAAACGGGGGCATACACGACCCCGAAGGGGCTAGTATGCCCCCGCAGGGTTATGCGTCATGAGATGACGCGAGATAGGTATAGCTGGGTTGTTTTCAGTAGCCCAGACCACTAATCAGCCAAAGGCCGAATGATCACAGGATAGCGATGATGGAAGGTGTTTTCCACCCTCTCGCTTGTCACGCTACTGCCCGGAAAAGCCACACCAGCAGACCAAGGTTGGCGATCGCCATTACCCAGAAGACCGCAATGAACGGTTGCTTGCGCGTCTTGTGTCGCAGCCACTTCCGCGCCAGCAGGCTCCCCGGCCAAGCGCCAGCCAAATCGAACAGATGCAGCTTCGCCTCGGCGATACGCCAATGCCCGCGTACCGCTGCCCGCTTGTCCCAGGCATAAGCCAGAAAGCCAACCAGGCTGGCACCGAGATACCAAGCCAAGATATCCATTGCCTCGATGTGAACTGCCATGAAGGCGCCCCTCCGATTGGGCAAAAAAAAACCGACCCTCATTGAGGGCCGGTCGAGATGTCATCGTCAGAAATACCCACTCAAGGATGGCTGAGGATAATCAACGAAACCTTCTTCGTCGACACACCCTTCAAGCCATTGGCGAGCGTCTGGATCGAGGATCTCACGCGGCATCCCCTTTTCTGTCACGGTGAGACGACGAGTTTCGCCACCTTGTGTTGCCTTGCGGTGTCGATCTCTCATCTCCTCAGTCACAGACTCTCCAAACTCCTGCTCGATGAGCTGCTCCCACTGAACCGATCCCTTCTTCTGGGAACGGTTCAGGCGAACGCCTCCGAACTCACCAGTCTTGAAGTCGCCCATGCAGATGGCCAATGCCTCCTTATGGTGACTCAAGGCCTCTTCAATGGATTCGACCTGACGCTTCAGCGCCTGGCGTTGCTTCTCCAGTCGATAAGCCGCCGGAGCATGTAGATACCAGGCCTCAGCCTCATCAGCATCGGTCGGGTAATACACGTCCTTCTGGTGATCCTTTACGGGCGGATCGCCTTCTTGGAGCTTCTTGTAGAACCTCCCACAGCGATGCATGTGGGCTTTGAGGAAATCATCATCACGACGGATCTCAAAGCACACAGGCTCACTGTCTTGGTCAGGCTGGTAGAACAGTAGCCACCCCCTCGCGGCACCAGTCACCATGATCTGATGCTGGACCTGAGGGTAGTACAAGCGATACGCCTTCGACTGCCGGCCGCGCTTCACCACATCCTCGAAGGTTCGGGATGAAGGCACTTTCAGCTCGGTCGGTTCTCCGTTATCGCGAAGACCATCCAGGCTGGCACGAAGCATGGGATACTTCACCATCTGGATGCAGTACGGCGTGAGGGCTTCCTTGAAGTGACTCCTCGCCGCGGCGTATGCCTCCGGCGTGGGGTCAATCTCCAACAGGAAGTCGGCCATGTGATCCCGGGCTTCCGGCTCAAGCTCGTTGCCTCGCCTGACGTAAGGGTTGCCCCCAAGGTCCGGCTCTGCAACGATGCCGCGCTTTTCACCCCATAGCCGCCACTCGGACTTGTAGGGTGACACGCCGGCCAGCACCACCGCATCTGTCGCGGTAATACCTTCTTTCCGCCAGGCATGCCACTTACTACTGCCTTGTTCTAAATGAACGATTTCATAGCGCATTATCTTGCCTCCACGTAGAGCAGAGACAAGACAACCCCCGCGGGGGCTGTCTTGCCCCCACGAGGGTTGCGTTACGGTATATCAGGCGGCCTGAGATACCAGACTCGGGTACTCTTCACAGATCCCCGTGGTCACATACTGGGCGATGTCGCTACCCAGCATGCCCCTCGGAGCCTCTTGAGAGGTTCCCTCGAAAGTGATGCGAGAGAGCCAGGTCAGTGTCTTTTCAACACCGGCCTTGCGCGCCTCATCAGTCGGACACTTACGAATCCGCTCCAAGCACACCTTCAGGGTCTTTTCGGCCGCAGCCAATGCAGTCGCATCCAGAGTCTCCGCTAGCTCTTCAAGCGTCGGGATAGACGCCTGCGCGTCTTCCTGACTAGAGCTTGCTTCGTCCTCCGAATCAGCTGCAGCTGCGTCAGGTGCCTCGGCTGACGGCTCCTCGGTTTCAGAAGTCTCCGCCTGACCTTGGTCACCTTCAGCATCGCGCTTCGATTCCTCGGTAGCGGGTGCAGCAGCCGCTTGCTGGTCACCAACATCCGCGTCCGTTTCCTCGGAACGCGTGTCCTGTGCAGCTGAAGCCGCACTCTGCTCTCCCTTGTCACCACCTTCCTGAGCTTCAGGGGTGGACGACTCGGGCTGATCAGCCTCCTGGGGCGTGCCGGCCTCACCGTCATCAGACGATGAAGCATCGACACCCTGGAAGGCTGCATCGAGCAGCTCATCATCTTCGCCACCGGCAGCACCGTCGTTCTGCTCGGGCGCCGGATCCTCCGGAACGAACTTCGTGTTGGAGGGACGTTCGGTGGCAGGACGTTGCTCAGGTTCAGGAGAGGACTGCACTGTCGTTCCGCTGTCTGAGCTACTACCTGCCGAGGCCTTCATGCGTTGCACGTCGTCCTCATCGAACAACCCACCTAGGCCAAAGGCCACACGAGCGGACTGGATGATGGTTTTATGGCGAAGCTGGCGAGCTCCCATGGACCTCCAGGCTTCATTGCCCTGGAAGACCTCAAGGAAGTATTCACGAACCACTGTCGGGCGCGTGCGATCCTTGCGGAAGATCGCTGCTTCCATCCATTCCGGCACCTGACGAGCGTTGGGAGCCGGCTCGCCATCCGCGCCATACGCCTCCAGGGGGTTTGAGATCATCGAATCTGAGTAACTGAACTCGATGCCATCAAATTCCTCCTGGCCGTTCAGAAGCGCCAGCCAGCCATCGATGGTGAGGACTGGACGGATCTTGCTGATCGGCCCATGACCGGTCTCCTGTAGGTACAGGTGGCCGGCAATGGGATCTAGGCGATACCGCTTGATAAGCGTACAGACCGATAGCACCTCGAGCTCTGTCATCTCCCGGCTTAGCCGAGAAGACAGGCCTTTGGTCACGACGGTCAGGAAATGCTCTGCGGAGATCTGAAACTGCTCAGCCAGATCGATGACGATTTTTTCCTGCGCGAGGGATGCAAACTGCTTGGTCATTTTCATACTCCTTATCGATAAGAAGAAAGCCACCCCGACGGGATGGCCTTCTTTGTAAAATACTTCAATTAAAACAGAGACTTACGACAGCTCAGAACGGAATTTCTTCGTCCCAGTCATCGAAGTTACCAGGTGCACCAGCGGACTGTGGAGCGCCACCACCGAAGTTTCCGGGGGCAGGCGCATTGCCGGGTGCGGGTTGATGGGGACGCCCTTGAGCGGCCGGCGCAGGTTGTCCCTGGTTCGGCTGCGGGGCATTCCCGGGTTGGGCATGCTGACCTTGATGGCCAGGCGCTTGAGGCTGTCCCTGAGGCTGTTGCGGAGCGTTAGCTCCCTGCCCAGGTCCATATCCTTGTTGCGCTGTACCCTGCCCCGATTGGGGCTGGGCTGCCTGATTAGCATCCCCTTTCCGATAGCCGAGCGGCTTGAAGGTATTCGCGATCACCTCAAGCATGGAGACCTCCTGATTCTCGCTGTTTATCCAGCGACGAGTCTGAGGCCTGCCCTCGACATAGACCTGCATGGAGCGGGTGACGAATTTCTCCGCCATATCCGCCAGGTGGCCCCACAAGATGACGGTGTGCCATTCCTTGTGCGGTTCGCGATTCTGGCCACCACCGTATTCGGTGACGACGCGCAGCTTCGCGACCTTCTTGGGCTCTTGCCCCTTGGTCCAACGGACTTCGGCCGCACCAGAGGTGTTGCCGACGAGGATGGTCTTGGCTTCATGGAACATTGACATGGCTCTGTCTCCAACAGTGGGATAGAGAGCCGCCCGCGAGGGAACGGCCCTCGCAGGGTCAAAAGTAAGCCGATACGCCGGTGGCGGATGGCATGGTTTTTACTATGGATAGCAACGAGGTGTTGCCACCCAGCTCACGGACATACGAGTCGAATGTCTCTGCCAATTCACGCTCCTCGAAAAGTCGAGACGCATGGACTTCGAAATACTGGCAGAGATCATCAGACCGCGTGCTTGCTGGCTGCTCGAGTAGGCAGGACTCGATCTGCAATGCGCTTGGATAGCAAACCGAGAGCGCCGCCAACAGCAAGGTTGGGAAGGCGTCTTCCGGAATACCGAGCATTGCTTCGATCGTGACTGCCCCTGAGAGGGAGCCACTCGATCTGATGGATCCGTACTTGAACGGCCCAGTCACCAACTTGGCTTCCCTATGGTTTCCGGACAAGACATCGTTCATTGCCGATGTCGTGACGGATGGGGACGACCAAGCAGCCTCCAGGCGCTTCACGAGGTCCGCGCACTCCATGTCACCTAGGGTGGCTTGGAAGGCAAACCTCGGGGTCGGACTGACAACATCTAGCGCGAGGATTGGTTCATCGCTGTCCTCAAGGAAGACAAGCTCCAAATTCTCGGGCAGAGCATCAGGCACATAGCCCTTCAAGCGTGGATCGATCTCGAGCAGGAAAGCTGGCTCACACAGGGTAGACAGGGAGATGTGAGTGCCACAGCGACGCTGGGCATCCGACACCAACCTGAATTGGCTATTGCCATCTTCCTCGAACAAGTAGAGCTCCGGTAAGCCCGGCTGATCACGCAACTCGACCCAGGCGAGCACCTTGCGGCGCTCGTCGGTTGATTCGAACGGACGTAGCCGCTCAGCCTCAATCACCCTGGATACATCAGAGGTGCGAAAATCAGCCTTCATCTTGCGATCACTCATGCTGCACCCCCGTTCCAGGCTTCTTTGCCGAAGATGTTGGTGGCAACACGCTCGATCGCGATGCGCTCTTCCGGTGCGGCACGCGCCATGAGGGATTCCTCAAGGGCATACTGCAGCCGGTTGGAGCAGGACTCATAGGCCAGCGTCTGGCGAGCCCAGCGAATCAGCACACGAGTGGACATCGGGAAGCTAAGTTCGCCTCCTGCACCCGTTTCTTCATCCCCTGTGAACAGGGTACGAAGGGTGTTCGCCATCTCGACCATCTTCGGCACCAGAACGTCATTCAGCTCCGGCACCTTGGCCTTCAGCAGAGGTTCCTCCACTGCAGGCGGCAGATAGTCGACTCGCACCACGCGGTAGCGGTCCATCGCAGCGATGTTCTGCTGCCTCACACCCAGGTATGCCCCGGTCTCATCGCCACCACCAGCAGAGTTGCCAGTGACAGCGACACGGAACATCGGGTGAGGACGAACCACTTCCCCGCCGTTTTCGGCGATAACGAGCGGCCGACCTTCGAGCACGTCATTGAGCCCTGAGAGCTCTGACGGATCCATCAGGTCGACTTCGTTGATCAAGAGGACGTGGCCCTCCTTCATCGCCTTGGTCAGCGGACCATCCACGAAGGTCATCGTCGGCTCTTCCCCTGGTAGCAGGGAAACCAGCGTGTGATGCCCCACCAGCTCCTGGAACTCCATACGGCCATGAGCCGTGATGGACTGCATCGGCCAATAGAGCCGCGCCAGGATCTGCGCAATGCCAGAGGTCTTCCCGGATCCGGTCGGCCCTGTTAGGTACAGAGCGTCACCGTCCGGATGGTTCAGGAAGTTCAGCACGCGGCGCAGCACATCACGATCAAAGTGATGATGCTGGTCCATTGATGGAATGAGCGGATTACTCGAGCTTTCATAGCCCACTATCACCGAAGCCCGATTCGCATCGGGAAGGTTGAAGGCGTCGGCAATGACATACTGAGTGGTTTGTAGCTTGCTAGTCATGATGGTGTTCCTCTATAGAGAGGGCGCACCATCCCCCAGCGGGAGATGGTACACCCCGCTGGGTTACGAATTACCGTCGAAACGGAAGTGGAATAGCGTGGGTATTTACTGCGGCCACGACCGCAAATCACCTCAAAGAGGCGAAAACATATGCGCTTCACGGCCTAGGTGAGCAGTGAACGGATACGTTCTCAGGGATACGGGGGATGGGGTCACGAGGACCCCATCGATTAGAACCGAAGCTGCACACCTTTGCGGGTGAAAGCAGGTTCTTCATAGTGCTCCCACGGTTTGCCAAAGACAGAAATGGGAGTGTAGTTACCGGCGTATGCCGGGAGGATGTCGCTATTGGACTGAGACTCAGACTCGTTGGCACGACGAAGCTCATTACGTGCTTCGAGACGCGCAACGATTAGTTGATGCTGCTGGCCGATAACCTCACGCAGCATGCCACTTAGGCTGCGCAGGACGGCATAGCAGAAAGCAAAGAAACGCGCGAACAGTAGCTTCATGCCACCACCACCGGAGCCGGAGGACGACTTGCCGGTGCGCACCTTGCTATAGACGACAAGACCAAAGATCAACACCAAACCAAGCAGAGCAAAGCTTGTGTTTAGGTTTTGGATTGCCTGTGCAGTCTCAATAGTTTCCGGGGAATAGAGCATAAAATGTCTCCTTTTGGTAATGGCCCAAATTGGAGACATCTATCCCTAGCGGGAGAGTATCTCCCGTAAGGGCAGCGATTGGTCGGCACGAAGGTGACGACAATTATCTGCTGAAAAGCAGTCAAACGGTAAGGTCCAAATTGATAAACCGGCTGGCATCCGGTATCTCTTGCTACGCAAGAAGATGCTCATACTCTAGCGTGGGGCTACCTGCCTTGCAAGGCCCCTAAGCCTACACACTACTGGCTTTCCGCCCTTTTTTGGCCCGGAACGTACCTATGTGCTCTGCCCGATGTCGGTAGCCTAGACGTGCACTGTCGGAAATCCGTTCATTCAAGGAGAAAGACCATGGCCAGCCATCAGGCAATCGAACCGATCTGGGATCAGGGAGCAACCGAGACGATGTCGCTGGACGACCTGCTTAGCGAGAGCACGTCGTCTAATGAGGGGACCTCCCTCACCATCTCTGACTCACAGAACGGAGCGGTCAAGCGCCAGAGCAAGCTGATGGAAAGCATCGAGGGCTTGCGCTCGCGCGCGGAAATGACTGTTCCCGAGAAGTTCCATCACCTCAGTGTTCAGAAAATCCTGACGAAGCACATGCAGACCACCATGCTGGCGCTCTTTCGGATCGAAGTCATTCTCGAGGCGATTGCCTCCGAAAAGGATGCCGAGCTGACCTGGCAAGCAGTAGAGAGTGCGCTGGACCAAATGGATGCCCAGCTCCGTGAAGGCGAGCTTCGACTGGATACGTTGATCCGTGAGCATGTCACACCGGGCGCGCTCAAACAGAACCCGGTGAAATACACAAACCCGATCAGCATCAACTTCACCATCACCTGCCAACAGAGCCGTCGTCTACTGTCACAGCTGGTAAAGCTCGATCGTATCCTGGTGAAGAGCAATATCCTGGACATGTTTGGCGTCACCGATGCGACATCAACCAAAAGAGCAACCCGCAAGTGGAAAGCACGCATGATCGGCTGCATGCGGACGCTGACAAATCTCGAGAGAAACGTAATGCGAGCGCAGTACATCAAGCGCGAAAAAGAGATGGACGTTGTTGCCAGCGAGATGGGGTTCGACCAGGAGTCCGTCGAATCGGCAAAGTCCAAGGCGAAAGATGACCGCGAGTCAGGCCGGGCCAATGGCAAGCAGAAAGCCTCTGCGAAGCGCAAGGAGCAAGACGCACAAATCCTCAGCGAGAAGCTCGAGCCGGAACAGGCTTGCAAGAGCGAGGCCGAGGAACTGAAGGGGCAACAGGCCAATAAGGCTACACGCCAGCAAGGGGCAAAGGCCGAATCTTCCCCCTCTCCAGCTCCAGATCCTGCTGGCGCATGACGACACCATCGAGATTAAGAGGAAAGGCCTCCCGTAAAAGGGAGGCCTTTTTTTGACTTCTCGATACGAATCTTTTTAGTAGAATTAACATATGAGCAATAGGAGATATGTAATGAGTAAAAAAATCCTCGCATCAGCCGTATGCCTTATGAGCATCCAAGGATGCGCCTATGGCCCGTACCAACATCATAGTGATCCTGAGCTGTCGGTGGCCGCAAATGTTGCCCATAACCTCTCAAATGGCTTTACCACAAACATCCAAGATGGAGAAACTGGCTATGATGCGGGGTACGATAGAGGGTCATCACTAGAAACACTCTTCAATATCGGCCTTGTTGCGTATGGAGCCGCTAAACCCTTGCCTGGACTGACCCCAGGAGCAAGTGCATTAGCACACTACAGCTTCCGGCTCGACAATGACACTCCAGTGCATAGACAGCCGCTTGTATTTACATATTGGCCATACAATGAAGGTGATGATGATATCCAGGGAAGCGCTTGGTTCATACAGCGGCTGGATAAAGCCATCAAAGCCGTTGCAAACAAAACTGATGGTACGGCGAGGATGGTCACTGACGATGCAATGGGCGATCGCAAAGTTAATGCCTGGATATATACGTCAGAAAAAATGGGCTGCCCAGATACGAATCCTTGTGTTCTTCGCGCCAACCTCACTATAAATACAGCACCATGGGTTCAACCAGCTGAATGGTACATTGATCAGGTAGACTACGAAAAACTGGTGCGAGAAGTTGATGATCCTGTGAAGATTGAAGGTGCCGAATATGCTGCGTCTTGGTATACAGTAAATAATGGCGGTGAGAACCGTTCAAATGTAATGTTTCTTCAAGAGGACATAGAAAATAGAGATGACTTGCAAAATCTCTATTCCAAGTTGAGTGAAGAACTCCCCGACGGAGTGTTCCTATATATTCCGCCAGAGAAAAGATATGGTATTGGGAAAGATTATCCGTACATGCTTAGTGAGGGCAAGGAGTTTCTTTTTAAAAGACCTTAAAGTAAGTATAAGTGGGGAGGGGTAAATGCCCCCCCCCGTTAATATACCTTTATTCTACATTCGCATTAAAGGACTCTGTGGCAGACTTCTTTTGAGCCTCCAGATCCAAACCTTTCGCCCGTAGCTCAGTCCTATCCACAACATTCTTCCTTGCTCCACCACCTACTGGCCCGGAAAGATCGCTACCAGCCCCGGTGAGTGCTTCCATATTGACATTGGCAGCATCGCCTTGGTAGAGACCTTCTTGTTGCAAAATAGCGGTCCACTCATCAAGGTTTACAGTATCCCAATCAATTGTTTCCAGCTTCTTAAGTGGAATTCCACCACATGACGGAGATTCGGCATCGCCCCAATCCAGGCCTGTATTCTTGCGAATTTGCTCATTCATAATTCTGGCAAGAGGGCTCTTAAAACAGCAATATGATCGACGCTTCTCCACACAAACGCCCAAGACCTCAGATTTGCAATAGGATCCCACGTGGTGGCAGTTACCTAGCTCCCTCTGAGACGCAAGCATGAATTCTTCTTGCTCGCACTTCCAAATCATTTGAATGGCAAGCATGGCAAGCTGATAATAACCATATATGGCAAATATTGTCGAACCGAAGCTCATCATTTTTCCAGCAGCAGTTTCAGTTGCACTTTGCTTTCCGGTTTCAGCCGCCATAGATTGGCCAGCTTGAGCAGCTAGCTGAGGATCACCTGTAACTGCACCAATAACCTTTTCAGTTATTTCGGCGGCTTTCTGTTTTAGCTTGCCGACAACCTGATCCATTGCTTCGGTCATGGTATTTTTTATCTCAGCAGTCGCAGTATCAACATAACTGGTGAAAGGCTGAGTGACCTCACTCACGGAGCTTTTCAGGCCATTACTCAAAGAGGCATAGCCACTTTGAGCAGTCTTGAACATGCTGCCCTGGGTAAGATCGGCAGAAAGGATAGCTGCGTCTATTTTAGGAACAGCCATGATCATCTTCAGATAATCTGCTCGATTTACACTAACAGGCTGATCACAACAGTCTTGAGCACCACCCAATGCAGTCTTACATTCCATATCATCGCCACCAAATATTTCACAGGTGACATTTTGGTTCATTTCATCAGTTCCAACACATTCCATATCTTGTTGAGCGGTTTGGGCAGCATTAAGTATAGCTGAGACCTTGGCAAAATCTGTATTATCTTCAACAGATGTGTCAAAGCAATCAGCACCAATACACTGGAAGTCACCGTCACATTGATACTCTGTACTAACACTAGAGCTATCTATCTTAACTGAATCACCACAATCCCATTTTTCTTCAGTCACATAGCATGTACCGGATTTTCCGGCGCCGTTACCAACGCAATCCTGTGAGATAAAGCCACAACCCTGTGCTTCTAGTTCGCCACATTGCGACTCAAACTCGTTCTTAACTTCCGGGCAGTGCTTCTCTCCCTGGGGATCAGTCCAGCAATCCATTTGACCTTGATAGAAGTCAAAATCAGCTTCGACTTCTACACGTCGACAAGTCTTAGAGACATTATCGATAGGTGGCTCTTTCAGCAAATCTGGACAAACTAGTATCCCATCTATTTTTGCACAACCATCAGAACGGGATGCTCCGGGGTCATCTACACATCTATAAGATCCAGATGCAAAGTTGTCATCAAGAGCCTGAGCACTCTCAAAGCAAGATTCAGGAGACCAAGTATCTTTGGTTACTACTTTATCCGGATCGTAATCTATTCTAATTCTACTATAAGCTTCACCCTCTCCTGTTACAGAAACTCTAATTTTAAATGAGATTACTTCGCCCTCTTCTGCATTAGCAAAGTAAGAGGTTAGATCTGTATTTGGGTGTTTCGACCATGATGTGCTTAGTTCGCACTTACCGCCTGTTTCAGGAGGAAAGTTTCCGTTTGGGCCTCTCCAGACAAGTTTCTCTTGTCCAGGGGGGCCCACGTAAACCTGCATGTAGTCATCCCACTTTGTGTAGGTTAACGTAGCTTTCTTAATGGCATCAGGATTCTGGACCTTAACTTGAGTTCGCTGCTCATATATCGCACAATTACCAGAAAAATAGTTGTCACCCACCTTTCCGATCCATAGATTTTGACAGTTACCACTTGAGCACGACCTCAAGTTAAACGGTCCTGCATGGTGTGTAACTACTGCTGCTGTATAATCATGCGTAATATCACATGATTCATCGCTGGTCTTAATCCGGTTGCAAAACTTATAGTCAGGAATATGCACATTCCTGCTATTATCATTCAAAACCTCACTCTCAGAACATGAAAAGAAATTCTCCTCAAATATTGAAGAATCTTCAATGGTATCTCTGTAATTTCCAACTATGGGGTCATTGGTCAAGTCAACATATTGGCGCTGTGAATCTTCGCGAATAATATCATAGGCCACACCATATTTTGTTGATTCGGCTTGAGCAACGTTTGTATCTGACCATGGCTTATCACTTGGGTGATTGAGCTCACCTGGATCACCCTTGATATCGTCATCCTTAGTAGCGTCGTCAAAAAGTCCAGACTTAGCGTTCGACCCTAGCGATTTAGCCAGATCTTCGTCCTGCGAAGCTGCACCGAGTGTAGCCGTGCTAGGGCTATCGCTCGGCGCAGCGTTATCGTCGTCTTTTAGCCCAGGGAATATCTCGGTGAGCTCACCCTCAATCCTTGTATCCCCCTTTCCGATCGATACACTTGATTTGGAATCGGTAGAGGAGTTATCCCACAGGTCACTAGCGAAACTTTCCGTCCATTGCTTAGTCTCTGCTGAGTACGCATTTTCTTTAGCATAAACAGGTGTTATATAGCCATGAAGTGGTGAGTACGTCATTGCCACAACAAGAATATAAGTCAGAAATTTTTTCATGGTAATCAAACCACCTAAATCACATAGAATTGCAGCAATCGTTCCAGCGCCAGATCAAATAAACTGGCTCTTCGCCTTTGATGGGAAACCACCGACCAGCGCCCCAGGTCAGAGTAGACTGGCCCATAACATGGGCTTTATCCGTCTCTGCGCGAGGGTGCATCATCGTGAACTTATATTGTGATTTAGGCATCATGGGCGCAATGTTTCCCTTGCACATGGAATCCTCGCCCATCGTTTTCCAAGCCAGACCACGGCGATGCAGGGCATTCAGTGTCTGGGCGGTACGCTTACTGGAACCACGAACAATTCCAGTACCCCGGTCGGCCCAACCAGAGAGAGGATATTGAGCACCCCACGATCCTGCGCACCAGAACATGGAGTCGATGGGCTCGCCTGCTGTCGAGGACACGGCATCGGCAGCACATGCGGATAATGCAGCGGGATTTGCTACGGCAGCGGATTCCGGATTTGTATAAAACGCGATCGTGGAGTCATTCCATGTCGGATCGATTTCAGACATGTACATCAAATCGAAGTCTGCATAGCCACCAGCATTGCAACGGCCTCCAGAAAACATGTCCATGACGGTCAGGAGTGGAAATGACATGTAGTGGTAATACTGGAAGTTGTCAGCACCACCATCCCCTGTGTCATAACCGATATTTCCTCGACTGGCCTTATCGAATGGCATTTCTATGCCACCAAGGCTGTGAATGCAACCGGGCGAAGTTGTAAACTCGATCAACCGTGCTGGCTCCCACATTGACGTGGGAATCCCGGGTGTAAGGACACCATTATTGTCTTGGCAAGAGCATATAGGTTCGCGCACCGCTTCATCGGGAACAAATCGTTCATCACCAGCAGGAACACCGCCAATATAAACGGGGAAAACGCAAGTCCAGCAGACTTCGGTGACCAATTTGCCGCTGATAATGCCATTTCCTTCACAGGTCGCGGCAGCCGATGCAGATAAAGAAAACACCCCAGTGGAAAGTGCAATACCTACAGCGATAATAACCTTTTTCATCTCGCTTCCTCCATGACACGATGCTCTACCACCTTGAAGTAATTTCCCTCCGCGGTGATCACGGTCGGCGTCTTTTCAATGTGCCAGCGGCTTTTAACATCAGGGACGAGCTTGTAGACATGCGTATTAAGATCGTCAGTAAGAGATTTATAGCCATCCCAGCCGGCTTCCCTGTTGAACTCAGAGGCCATCAATACTGGTATCCCATCACTAACAGTCATTCCCTCTAGCTGTCTCTTCACGAAGTCCACTTCCGCTTTACGAAGAGGATTAAAGACAAACATCGTCCTGTTGAAGGGATACTTCTCTAGTGGGTTGATCGTTGTCCCTTGTGGAACTACCACTTCACCATCACCACTCTTCAGGTCAGCCGTAACTGTAATGCTGGGATCTATCCACCTGGTACGATCTTCAGTTGCGGCTTCTAGCGAATGAAATTCCTGTTTTTTCCAATAGCCACTCGCCGCTTGTCTCTTTTTCTGCTCCCAATCGACGTTGGCCAGTTTCTGTTTCATCACCTCAATGAGATTAGGTTCCAGAATATCTACGACATTGCCACGAGTTCCTATATTGCCGGTCTCGCCTTTTTCAATCTGCTCATTCAAATAGTTGGATGAATGCAAACCATAAACTCTAGCAAGTCCATTTTGTGAAAGAATATCCTTGTCCTTGCGTAGTTTTACAATCGCAGGCACCTTTCTAATGCTGAACTTCTTAAACAGGGACGGGTCCAGTACAAACTGAGGGGACGGCTGAACCTCATTGACCATTTGGAAGTATGGCTGAAGCCCATCAGGAATTTTCTCTCCTTCTGGGATACCACGTATTACGACAAGCCTTTTTTCCTTATCAGTCGCAGCATCACGAAAGACTTCCTTAATTGATTCTTCGCCCATAGAGAGCGAGACAAAATAGATTGTCCCTACTGATTCATACTTTTCAAGAGCCTCGTTTTGGCCCATTTTATTTCGTGCCCTGACAGATTCCATGGCACGGCTTACTTCCTCTTTATAACCCAGGGCTCGCTGATGAATATCCTCGCCAGAAATCCCACTGATCAGGTCCGTACCAGTATCATCAACTCTATCAGTATTCAGATCTTTCAAAGCTCTAAGATCGTCATGCATCGTACTATCTTGAGCATGTACACCTAGTGCCGTGGAACTGATCGCGATAGCTGCGATCAGAAAAGTTAATTTCTTCATGACGAGTCCCTTACAGAATCGGGTATGCACGGCCGATGACTTGAGTAGATGAAATGGCGCCGTAATAGCGAGAGTCAAACGACAGCTCGTGAGTCCCCATGAACCAGAATTCATCCTCTGCCAAAGAGGCTGAGCCAACAAATTCCTCTGGTTCGTATCCGACTCGTTCTGCTTGGGCAAGCCCGTAATAGCGTGTCGGCTTGTCATCAATAAGCACTTGGTAGTTATCATCGACCTCGACCTTATCCCCTGGCTCGGCAACAAGGATCTTCACCATGATCGAGCCATCATCGAAAATCGGCTCCAGTCCTTTTGACCAATACGCATAGCGTTTGCCCTTGATCAACTCTTGGTCCCACTTATCAATGACGTACAGGCGTTGCCCCGGAATTGACGATATTTCCTGAAAATCGAAGCCGATCTGAAATCTGGCATTGAAATAAATCAATCCCGCAGCCATCACGCACAACATTAGGGAAGCCTTGATGCTGAACCTCTTCCAGGACTCTTTCTTTTTTATCAGAACCATCAATTATCCCCTTCAGCGCGATCATCCGGCATCGTCAGGCCACGTTCGGTTAAAGCTTTCTCAGCCCAATCATCGAGCAGCGTTTGCGGGACCAGTGCATCAGCGGGAGCCTGGATGACATTAGCTGCACGAACCACGGTATACCCTTCGCTAGCGAGATAACCCGCCAGCTGACGCGCCCCTGTCACCAAGCCTTGCATCTGTTCTTCAGAAGGATCGCTTTTCGAGGTCAAGTATCTTGCGCTGTCCATTACGAGCACACCCTTGGATGGGGACGCTGGTATCAGCTCCGGGGCAACCCCCGGAGCGACCTTGATTGCAACCATCCACAGCAGTGCCAGAGCACCTAGTGTTGAGAAGGACGTAGTAATCAGCGACCCTGTGCTCACTTGAGCGTCTTTCCGTTCAGTCATTTTTCATCCCCTGCTGATCCGTACTGTTCCTTGCGGTCGCGGATAACAAGCTCGATCGCTTCGCCAACATCCTTACCCTTCTTGCGGTAACGCTCGATAGCTGCCACATCATCAGGATGGGTGGAGTACATAAGGATCTGGTACTCCGAAACGAACAGACGGCCAATCCCCATGCCGTATGAGCCTTTGATGAACACCTCGGAATAGATGCCTGGGATCGTTTTGACGGTACTTAGCATACGCTCGTACCCATCAGGCAACTGCAGATACCCTTTTTCGATAGAGCGCGTCAGGTTCTCTGCCTTCTGCCCCAGAAGCTGGATCGAGTTAGCGTTTGCGATGATCGTCTCGCCCAGGGATGTACCATCAAAGTCAAGCAGTGACTGAGTAATCAGAGATATACTGCCCCCGTACTTACGGAAACGCCGGTAGGCCGTCTCAATCGCTTCGGCGATCCCCTCGTTGGTCAGCATCGACCATGCTTCATCGATAAACAGCAGCTTCTTTGTATCCCTGTTTTCGATGTCGAGGTAAATCGCCTGCTGGATCTGATACAGCATCTGGGCCAGGACTACCTGTTGCAGGTGCGGTCGGCCTTTCAATTCCTCCAGTTCGAGGACCGTGAACTGGTTTGTGAAAGAAACTGTATTCTCGCCGTTAAAGAAACGGCCATATGAACCGTTCGAGGTGAACGGGAATAGCTGGGTACCCATGTCCTTGACACGGTTATCTCTGTTAGCGAGAAGACGATCTGCCAGGATATCGATCGTCAGTTTTCCACCAAATTGTTTATACGCTTCTTGTAGTTCACGCTTGAGCTCAGCTACTTGTACCCCATCGATATCGTGTTCGTATGAGATCATCAGGCGGATAATGCTTACGAGCGCATCCTCTTCCTCCTTGTAATCTTTTACCAAGGGGAAAGGATTGATACATACATTGGAAGCATCACTAAACTCGATGAAGTCACCACCCAGCGTGGATGCTAGCTTCTCGTATGAACGCCCCACGTCGATAACCCATACTCGGGCGCCTTCTGACATATAGGAGTCAATTTCATTATTCGTCAGGAATGACTTACCCGAACCCGAGGCAGCACACGTCAGGGAGTTGTAGTTATCCAAGGAGTCGTATTTCGACAAGGACATGATCTGTCCATTGCGCGAAAGGAGGTTGATATATGGCGTGCCAGTCCCCTTCCACTCGCCAAATATTGGCGCTAGCACAGCAGCCTGCTTTGGGGTTCCAGTCTTGAAACGCTGCATCTCCTGCATCGCAGTTGGATCTGTGAACAGTGGGAGTGAATTGAAGAAGTTCACATGATGCGTCAGTGTATTTGGCATCACCTCGAACTGGTTTTTACGCCAGTAGCTTCGAAAGTCAGATACCGCCTCTGCTGCACGTTTTTCATTCGGACAGAAGACCACTACATTCAGATGCATCATGCAGAACTTGTAACCTTCATCAGTCACATCGTTATGCAGCGCATCGAAGTCAGCCTTCTTTTCCGCCAAAACTGGAACGTAGTTGACAATAGGGCCTTGTGATTGGTTGATCACGAAGGTCCTGTTCCTGTCAAAGTCGCTTTTCTTCTTATGGTGCTTAGGAAAGTAAATGCTCAGCACTACCATGTAGTGCTCTTTTACAGCCGAGATACCATGAAAGAGATCACCACAGTAATCAGATGCGATGCCAAAATAGGCTTTACGCGGTGCACGCTTCGCGGAGAGCGTTCGAACATGGTAGTCGCCGATCTTCAAGCCATGCTTGTGGTATTCAATCGGATTGTCATAGTCCAGCAGCTGCTCAGCGATCGACTGGGTCTCATCGTATTCGGCATGACCATGCCGCCAACTTGCTTCTGCCCCCCAATTGAGCATGGTTTGTAGAATTCGGATATAGCCCTTGGCATCAAGCGACCGTGGCTGCAGGCCGATCGTGCCCAGTGATGCCATGGTTTCGATGCGCAAGTTCTCTGCCTTTCGCATCTCATCATCTGAGGGGTAGGCCCCGGAGATTTCCATCTTCACGGAGAGCATCAACTTCAAATCAAAGACGACACCCTGGTCATGTCTCTTTTCTTTGAAGTTACGACGCAGGCGTGAAACCGTATGGTCATCAAAGAACTTGATACGCTCGTTAATGAGCTTCTTGAAAAGCTTGTTATTATTCCCCTGCCTCAACGCATAGATATCAGCCAGTTGTGACTTGATATCCGGAGAACGATATAGGTTAATTTGAACAAAGCTCCCCTCGGGGAACGGCGTGTTCTGGAAGAATGATTCCACTGACTTTTGTGTGTTCTGATCCATGGAAGAGATCGGCTCACACTGGATCACGAAACCAATTGTATTGTCGTCCATGATGAAGAGCTCACGCTCCTCGTCGTAAGCCTGCGGAGGGAAAAGGTTTGCTGCCCGGATGCTTTCGTCGATCAGTTTCCCATTACCTGCCTCACGACGCATTTTCACAAGGCTCATTGATCTTCTCCGCTATGTTCTTCCAGAAAAGTGGAAAACGAGGTATTTAGGCCTCTTGCCAAATGCCCATCGGGGGCAATAATCATCGGAACTACATCTATTCCAATCATATCGGCGCCGACAAAAGCCTGTGCCATACGACCGGTATCGCAGGAGGGAGATCTATCGATATTTGAAACTTCACCTGTTATTGAGGAAACGAGGAGTTCTGACTCTGGCGCATCACCGCACCACATCCTTTGAACATCAGGCATTGATGATTCGCCAAGAGCTGGCAACTGCACCACGCTAAATTTATATTGGTCGTTAGCCTCTGCGATGTCCTTTGCTTGCCCCATCACCCCTTGGCAAATCTCGCAGTTGGGGTCGGTGAATATAACGACATCCTGCTCACCTTCACCGAACTGGAATGTTGCCTTATTAGGAAAATCGAGGTTATCTGCGTCAATGACTTGCCGACTGTTCCGTACATCCTGAACAGTCTTCAGATGTTTGCTGTCCCAAAGATCTACCAGCGTTCCTTCGATGTAGTACCTACCATTTGCCGACATGAATCCCATCTTCCCGGTCCTTGCATCCTCAACGGCGACGAACCGCGGCGTAGGCATAGGCTCCATGTCGGCGATCTCATAGTCCTCGAGCATTTTGCTAGCCATGCCTTCCGTAGCCACTCCGTCCTCCCGGAGTGCGTTCTGAAGCTCCTCCATCGACGGAGTGCCTTTGCCATTAGCGCCAGCACCAGACGGGGCCTTATGAGCTTGCGAAGGCCCAAAGAGGCCTTCCGGCACCTCGGCATGGGTAGTGGAAGCCAGTGTCGCGAGCGCGATAGCAGTGAGGGCTAGAGGGATGTGGGGGCGGGTCATGTGTCGCTCCAAGCATGATGATTGCCACCATGCTATCGATTGGAGCGACACCACCTCGGCGCGAACGGCGCCGTTTTTTGACCGTCTTCGTACCGAGGTGGAATTGAGGTTGACTGAAGTGTTAGAGGACCCCTGCCATCTTGAGGCCTTCACCTACCCAGGCATACGGTTCGGCCATCACGTCAGGCCAGAGGTGCATGCAGGCCATCGTTACCGCCCCTCCCAAGGCGAGTCCGCCCACAGAAACCCTGGCAAGCGAGATGATGAGTCCCATGATGATTGAATTTGCCACTTGCTATCTCCTTGAGTTCTTTTGATCAGCTCATTCTATGGTGGCGTGATAAATCCAGAACCTGACTTGCCTGACGGCAAGCCAGGCTTTCTGTCATTTTGACACTGGGTCTGAGTAGTCGCCTGAATCGTCCAGGCCACGCAAAATGACTTCCGGCTTGGTTGCGTACTGCCCTTTCGAGACCGAGAGTCCATACCCTGTCAGGCTGCTCACCTGGCCATTGATCCGCCATTGGTAGTCATAGACCCGGCCGTCTTCGTCGCGGCAGTCAGCACGGTAGCGCCAGCTAGTGCTGCTCTCGCTGAGGCGGAGATCACACTTCGGGGGCTTGTTGGCGATCACCGTCACGGACTCGGTTGCCTCTACAGTTTTGCCGTGGTCGGACACCATCCGCACCAGGATCTCGTGCTCTCCCTCATCGAGGCTGGTACGAAGATAGCGCGTGGCGCCCTCGACCAACTGGCCATCCACTTCGAATTCAAAGCTCCGAACGTAATCCCTTGGATGGCCACCATCCACGCGTGGCGAGACGCTCACCTCGAGCGGGCTCCTCATGTATCGGTTTGAGAAGTACCGTCGTTGTTCGATCGTATAAGGCTCAGGCGCCCCAAATACCAAGTCATCCTCGAGCACCGTTTCGTGCCCGCGCGAGTCAGTAATCCTCGCTTTGTAGTAGTACGTCCCGGGTTCAGGCACGACGATCTTGCGCATGACATCCGAGTAGGCCGACTCGACCTCGAGGCGCGGATCAAGCTCCCACTCGTATTGCAGCCCCTCAAGCCGGTTTGAACGGGTGAGCTGGCGAATCCTCAGCAGGACCTCGGCCGGGGCCACGTTCGCGTTGGTATTTTGATACATCGCCCACTCAGGCCACATGTACTCCCATACTCTCGACTCCAGGGTGTCCTCAGTCGTGGTCTGGTTGCGGTATCCCTCGACCCAGCCGGTGTAACGAATCGGCAGAATGCCATCTTCCAGGTCGGCCGCCGTCGGCGTGTAGTTGAAGGCCGTCTTGTCCGCTATCTGCCGGCCGTCTGGGAGTGTGAAGTACCCCTCGATCTGACGGTTGAAGCCGATATAGGGCTCCATACGTGTCACGGAGAACTCGTACTCCTTGCCGGCCTCCACCTGACGAGGCCCACGGACGTAGATCTTCGGGTCCTTCTCTTCGCGGAAGGACACACCGGCATTGTCCTGTTCCCAAGCGTAGCGATCGTCTGACGGCGCCAGCGCAGGCTTGACGCGAACCCACACGTTCACTGCATCCTTCTCATCTCGCTGCAGATGGAATTCAGTGTTGCCTTCGGCCCAGGTGCGACCAAGATCGGTTGACCACTCCACTGTCAGGTCTTCGAGCGGCACCTCGACACCATCTTCATCCTGGACAACCGCGTTGAACGTCACATCATCGCCGATGAACGCTGACCTAGGCCCTTCCAGAGAAAGGGTGGGCACGTCGTAGACAATGATTCGTGCCTTGTCGGTGAGCGATGTTGCCCCGGAGTATTGGTTCGTCACCCGAGCCTCTACCTCGTAGATACCCGGCTCTTCGAAATAAGCCACCTTTCTCAATCGCTGGCGGTCGTTCATACCGCGCTGATCAACGTCCCACTCTCCGCCCTTCTCGCGGACGCGCCACTCGATCGAACCAGATGCTCGCAGCTGATCGGTGGTTGAGAAATCGATCTGAAAGATACCGCGGTAGGGTGCCGGCCCGCTCAAGGTGCGGGTCTCGATGGCAGCATCGAGAGGGTTGCCCTCCAGCACGGTCACATAGACCGGTGAGCTGGAATAGACAGTTCGCTGGTACTCCTCGACAGGTGACTTCAGGCGAGCCTCGGCCACCAGCCTGACATTGTTCTGGTCCTCAGGGTCCAGGGTGACATCGAAGGTGGCGCTGCCGTCCTCGGCGTCCTTGAACTCAGTCAGCTGCTTGAAGTCATCACGGCTTACCTCGTTCACGATACGCACTTCCCACTCGCCCATCCGTTCGGCGCTGTAAGCGCCATCAAAGCGAGGGTCACCGATCTCCACACGGACAGAGGTGGTATCCGTGTTGAGCACCTTCCGATCTTCATCCGCGATATAGAGGTAGGGCTGGACTTTCTCCCCCGGCACCACCAGCGCCTTCACCTGATGATTAGCCGTGATGCCGGGTATCTCGGTGTAGCCGGCCTGGATGGTCAGCGGCACCTCGCTGAAAAGCGGATAGGTCGCCTCAGGCGGCACTCGGGACATGACCAGCCGCTCGCGCTCGGACATCGGGACCCCGAACGCGTCCTCAACGAGCTGTTCGTCCTCAGAGGCGACTGACACGCTCAGTCCACCCGGACCGGAACGGTAGAAGGCCTTGCCCAGGGTTTTGTTGGCGTAAGGCACTGTGATCAGCTCATCCTCGGGGATGTGCGGCTCACGGTCCTCCGTCTCGAAGGCTCGACGGTTGGAGTTATCGGTGATGAAGTCGATACTCGGCATTTCCGGCTCTTGCACCAGGAAGGAGTGCGTATCACCACCGACGGCTACTTCCAGCCCCGTCCGCGAGTAGGCGACAATCTCCCAGCTGATCTCGTTTTCGCCAAGCTTCGTTGCGACACCACTGAAAGACGGTCGGGTGCCTGGCCGCTTGTCGAAGCCCGAGGGAAGCTCCGTAATTCCTAGGTAACAGGACAGCTGAGGGCTCTCGTAAGAGATGCTCTCTGCATAGCGACGAGCTGCACTTCGCTCCGAGAAGAACGTGCAACGGCTATCGCTGATGTCACGCAGGACACCATTCACAGGACGGATGTGTTGGTAGGTCGATACCAGCTCAGGGACGATAGAAGCCACCACGCTGTCTGAGGCATCCTCCACCGTCAGCGTTCGACGGCCCTCCCCGACCAGCATTTTTTCGCCAGTGGCGGAGTACAGGAACAACTCATAGGCGATGTCCTGTTCGCCCAAGGTGATCGCATTGCCGAACAGCTTGCTGATATGGTCATCGCCGCTCCCTCCGGTCACCACTTCCGTTTCGATCGGCATCTGCGTCCATTGCAACAAGCAGATAGGGTCGGCGATCGGGTCCGCCTGCTTGGCTTCAGCTGCGTCCATCGTGACTCGACAGGTATTGCCGATATTCGGCTTGGCGCGAACGTCTACCAGATCCACCAGTTGCTTGACTTCCCAGCTGTCCGCACTCAGGCCAATATCCGGCACCCAGGTGCGGATGTTGGCGACGAGGATCGGGGCATTGGGCGCCGTAGAAGTCAGCAGAAGTGTCGAGTCACCGATCACATCGTCTTCGGCAGGATAGGCGTTGACCGAGATGGTGCTGTTATTCGCAGCAAAGTCGTACTGAGAGCTCAGCGTGACCGTGTCACCCGGCTCAAGGCGCTCGCCATTGATGATCAGGGGCACCTCCGCATCGGCACGCAGCGAGGCCACCAAGTCGTACTCTCCCACCACTGGTGAACCGTCGCGTAGTTTCACCGTCTTGGACTCGATGATTCGGCGCCCACCAGGTCGGTAAAAGGGCTTCGAAATAGCAGGCAGGAAAGCATCACGGCCGTCGCCATAGGCCAGTTCAACCATCGGAGGCTCGTACGAGAAAGAGGCGCTTTCTTTAGAGGTGTTGCCTTGCGCGTCCTTGGCGACCACTTCCCAGGTGTACGTCTCATCGCTGGAGAGCGACGGGAACATCAACGGATACTGCAGCCGGTAGGCATCGTCCTGCATCGAAGCGGTCAAGTAGACATCTTCATCGGCGGGACCACCGGTAAAGCGAATGGTGACGGGCTCGGGATTCGGATCGGTTGAATCCGCCAGGGTAAAGGTCAGCTGATCCAGCGACTCGATGACCCCGCTATCGAATGGCTGCCCGTCACGCTGCAAGGTGATCTGCGGAGCATCTGCATCGATCAAGCGGGTCTCGAGTGGGAAGGTATGGTCATTGCCCAGCGAGTCAACCACATGAAGCTCTATCTCGTATGTACCAGACACCGGCACATGCAAGGTCGGCTCAAAGGTCATGTCAAACTGGTAGCCCGACTTGGAGAGGCTGCTGGTAGGAATGCTGGTCGTTTCACCATCCTCCGTGGAAGTCATAACCAGCTCGGCGGTTTCCATCTGCCAGCTGTTGGGCTCATCGATGTTGAGGCCTCGTACCTGAGCCTCATAGCGGGGTCGCTCCTCCCCGGTCTGATAGAACTGCCAGGCCTCCAGCTGCAGCTTGTCGATGTCGCCCCCGAACTTGAAGTCCAGCTTCGAGTTGGGGTTGTTCATGGTGATCGGGTTGCCGTCATTGTTGAACAACACCAGGCTGTCGATGCTTCTGGCGGCGGAATATTGGACACCGAACTCCAGTCCCCCATCGACATCGAAGGGGAGGCTCAAGACTCCACCATCGGTACAGCAGTCTGCCCAAGCCCATTGACCTTGAGTGCTACGGTTTAGCCTTAGTTCTCCCCCATCGTCCGCCACCACAACGCTGGTGCCGTCGGGAAGGTTGGTGAATCTGGCGTTATATCGCCCCCCTGTACGGTCGTTCTGGATATCGTGAACATTAATGTAAAAAAGCTCACCGTTTTGAACGGACAGTTTTATCCATGACTGCTCTTCTAGCTGAAGTAAGCCCTCCGCCGAGGCGTTGCCATAGTCATATTTCTCTGGGGTGAAGCGGGTCGGTGAGTAGGATATTGGGTTCTCATCACCGCCATTCACTCTGACGGTCCCGTCATAGGAAAGTGGCCATGGATCAGGATTTGACCACTCCTCATCCGCTGGTTTTAGTACCTCATAGGGAGCGTCCGTATCGAAATATACCTGATACTGCTTACTGCTCAGCGCAGCCCCCGACTTATCCGTTAGGGCCGCTTGGATGGTGTACATCCCTTCGTCCTGAGGTCTAGGTACATCGAGCTCGTAACCGTAATAGGAACGACCATCGACTGAAATGCGGTTGGATGAGCCGATGACGCCGGTCAGCTCCTCGAAGAAGATCTCTCCCGATGGAGCGACAAGCTTCAGCTTGAGACGCCTTTCAAGGCCTCCGGCGAGCGAGAAGCTCATAGAACCGTTCGGACTGGCGTAGCGTTCAGAGGACGTCAGTTGCTTCGTATCACCGTCCGTTCCCGTGAACCGGTATTGCAGCAGGTCTGCCAATAAAGGTGGGGATGACAAGGCCACACCACAGGTTATTACGCTCAATGCGAGCGTTTTTATCTTGTGCATGGGAGAACTCTTGTTGGCATAAAGGGAATGCGAGCCAATGTTGCCCAACAAGGAAACCAGA
The DNA here is from genome assembly GCF_030553075.1 of Halomonas sp. I5-271120. Taxonomy (NCBI): domain Bacteria; kingdom Pseudomonadati; phylum Pseudomonadota; class Gammaproteobacteria; order Oceanospirillales; family Halomonadaceae; genus Halomonas; species Halomonas sp. I5-271120. The sequence continues at coordinate 126,684 of NZ_CP130702.1, read as the reverse complement.
AGACATCTCGAGCCGTCTTGGAACCGCCTGAAAATGGAAGGAATCTGCAGATACAAAAAACCCCCGGAGTAGGGGCCGGGGGAAGGCCTGAGAAGCACCTCAGAAGCCTGTGCGGGCAGTGCCCTGCGTCCTTTGAGTAATGAGCCATGCAATAAATGGCGTAGGCCATGGAGATGCCTACGCCATCTTGTTACTACCTTCAGAGCATTCGACTTACAAGCCGTTGCTCAGCTGCATGATGACCGGAGTGGCCTTTTCAGCGGCCGGAAGGGTGGCCTGCAGGATCGCTTCCACGATGTCCGGGGCGTTGTACATGCCGACACCAGCACCCAGGCCGGTGGCGAAGGCCAGCAGGCTCTGACGGCCGATACCAGCAACCACACCGACGACGATCATCGCGAGGGTGATGATGCGGCCCAGAGTACCCTGGGTCCAGTCAGTCACGGTCTGCCAAACCTGGTCGAAAGTACCGGTACCAGTACCGGCCAGAGCTTCGCCAGCAGCGACAGCTGCCAGTGCCGCGACGAACATCATGAGAGTAGCACGAGAACGGTTCTGCTTGATGGCGCTGACGGGGTTCAGAGACTTGAGGAAGGTCATGCGATAGTCCTTTGGAGTTACGAATCAGAGACGGATGCTTCTAGCCAATGCGGCGCCTTGTTCTCAGGGCCTGCAGGACGAATCATCCAACTATCTGGCCTCCAAAGGAATTAATAGCCCTCGCCTATCTGCCCTAAAATAGCCGAGAAAAAGAATCTCATATAATTATCTCTCTAGCTGTGATTCGAGCAATCTTATCAACCCCTTTCACACTCCTGTCCGCCCTAAAATGGTCCTCTTTTATGGAAAGATTAGAGCAATGAAACACCTGCTTAGCGCACTACGATTTTCGCAACGATGAAAAGTTTTCTTCTGCCCTTTCATCCTGGCATCAGCTCTCATCGTTCGTACCCCTACCGCCATGAACACGACAAAAAAACCGCCCTAAGCAACTTAGGGCGGTCGACGGGGAGGGGTTGGCGTTTTACTGCAGCCAAGGTCGCTGGTCCTGAGACAGCGAGCTTTTCTGACCTGGGGAGCCTTGGCGGGACTGCTGCTTCGCTTGCTGTGAAGCCGGCTCGCTCACCTGGAGCGGGCGAAGCGTCGGGTTCGAGGTGGGCACCTGCTCCCCCACCGTCCAGCGGCGCGGTTCAATCTCGGTATAAACGTACCCTGGCACATTTAGATTGCCGGACGTGTCTTCCCAAGGCGCAACCCAAATCCGCATCACTTTTGCCGGCGTGCGGATCGGCACTGGGCGATTCGGCAATGCAGGGGTGACGTAGTCATTAGTGACCGGGTCGACGCCAGCCGGCTGGCCAGCGACTTCCTGCTCAACGGAGCCTCCATTCAGACGAGCCTGCTGCTCTTCCTTCATCCGGTCGACAGGGGTAACTGGGTTGGGCACTTCACCGTTGTTCGTCATTTCGTAGACTTCGGTGGCAGACGCACAGGCCGGACTTTTGCCATTCCAGTCACCAGGCATTCCGGAACAGGAAAATTCTGATTCACCGACGTTCATGCTCGAGCAGCCCGCCAGAAGTGCCAGCAACGCTCCTGCGGAAACGAACTTTGAATAGCGTGTCACGTTATGTCCCATTTCTTACCCCTGGAGTTTCAGCTGCGAGCCGCTGGTGACAATGACATCAATCTGGCGACCTGCATCGATTTCGATGACCGGATACATGCCTTCAGCCATGTCGATATAAAACTGCGCGATGCGTTCGAGTGCACTCGATGCGCCCGACGAAGCGGCGCCCTGGATCATTTTCGGATCGTAGTTCGACTGATATTGCGTGCTATCCCCGACACTCTCCGTGTTGATCACGGGCACGGAGTCAACATCAAAGGCTTCCGCTGCTCCGCTCATGAAACCAGCCATAAGCGACTTGGCAATGATGCTGCCCTGCTTGCTGACCAATCGACCGCGAATTCCCGCCTTACCATCTTCCCCTGAGGCATAGCCTCTGAGACCTGTCTCGATCACACCGCCGTCTTGCCGTACACAGCTGATAGTTTCGGAGCGGAGGTAGGCACGCTCCGAGGAGAGATCGCCGTGGCCACTGACAAGCATGAAGCATTCCCGAACATCGGCACGGAACCGGTTAGGCAAAATCGCTTCCTTGTTGATGCGAATAGTTGCGGGGAACGGATCTTGGCGTGCGCCAGATCCCGTTGGGGCATCCATGCCGGTCAAGAGAACACCACTTATGATTGAGCCTGCCGGGAGGAAGGCGCCCTCATCATCTTCTGACTTGCTAGCGTCCTCTTCCTTTTCCGGAGAGGCTTCTACCACGCTGGTGATCATACGTGGCGCCGGCGCAGACTCGGCCCCATCACTCTCACTGGAGCCTTCCACCACCCCGGCGACAGACTGCGGCTCTGAATCGGCAAAGTCCTTCATCGGGTTCGCAGACACCGTATAGTCGTCCTGGGTTGTCTCCTCCTCACCTTCAGGCTCCCATACCCCGAAATCGTCACCCCCGTGCTGGTTAGTCCCGCCGTTCGATGACGGAGCAACCGGTCTCTGGGAACGATATTCGTCAACGATCGTCTCGAGATTCTCGTTCTCCTTCTTGATCGCACCGATCTCAGCTCGGATGTCGGTCAGCGCCTTGCTGAGGGCCTCTGCTTCGGTCGTCTTCTTGACGGCCTCCGATAGGCCCTCATTCTCTTCGCGAAGCCGGTCCAGCTCTTTGAGCAGCACCTCATTGGACTTTTGCATCTGACGGACCTGGCTCGCCAAGCCGTCGATACCCGTGTCACGCGCGTTGCCTGTGTTGAAGACGTTGACATTCTTGTCTTCGGAGGCAGTGGTGCGTAGCGGGTTTTCAGCCTCGTTATCACCAAAGACGAGTGCGCCTACAATGACCAGTGACACGACACCGACGATGATTGTCAGATGTTTCTTGCGCCCTGGCAGGTCTTGCCATTTAGACTTCAAGTTCATTTGATCACCTCACCAGAGACGGACGCTGGGTTGTCGGCTTACCGCCACCCATGGAGCGCGATACGGCAACGTAGACTTCGGTCTTGTCCCCGGGATGCAGGACGTTCTTCGGCCAGGACGCCACCGCTGCCACCTGCTGGGAGCCACACGCGGTTTCGCGGACTTCGACCGGACCATTCGAGGTGTTTTTGGCAACGCCAATGGCCACATCGAAATGGTGCCCAAGCATCCGTTGGCCATGACGAAAATCGAAGGTTAGTCCTGGCTGGCGGCAAACCGGAAGAACGCCGCTTTCCGCCTGGTGAAGCGTGTAGCCTTGCGGCACCTCGTTCAGCGCGATCTGACGGAACAGATGGGTGAGTGTGTCGACATACGGCTGTGACTCTTCCCACGACTCAGCCTTCTTGCTGCCAAACTGCAGCCCACCCATTGAACCGTTTTTCAGCTCGAGCTGGAGCTCACGGGGCGGCACGTCCTTCGGCACCAAGGTCATCATGATCGCCGCATCCTGGCGCCCTGCTTCGTTCAGGGAGAGGGTCACCGGCTTTTTGGAGTCAGTCGTCACGTAGACGACATTGTCCTTGATGCAGATCTCGCCGCAGGCATCGCCGGAGCCTGTGGAGAGGCTGCTGGTCATGACCTCGGGGGTGGGGAACGGGGTGACCAGGCGATTCAGGTGGCCTCGGGAGATCGCGGCAATCTGAGTGACACCGGGCTCCACCATGATCGCAGAGTCGCTGGATACGTTGAGGCCAGCGAGGGCATTATTTGCAGAGGCCCGAGAGGCAGTAGCTGTGCGCTGCGCCCCTTCCGCTCGAGGTGTCGGCTGCTTCGGAGGCGGGACATCCTGAGTCACGGTCGAGGCCGGCACGATCGGCAGGTCAGGAACGGGGCCGCCATCGGCATTTGCATTGCTGCAGAGGGCCGCGGCAGAGAGGCCGACGCACAGAACCAGGCGATTACGATTCAATCTGAACATTGATTTAGGCTTCATTTCTGGACGATTCATGACTGCTCCCGCTCCTCGCTCGCCTTCTGGAGCTTGGCACGCTGCTCAATGAGCTCTTGAGTGATCGCCTTGCCTTCGTAATTGTCGAGAGCGGTCAAGCGGGGAAGGTAATTGGCAATCTGGAACTCGAACTCGAAGGTGCGCTGCTCTTCACGCACTGCGCCAGATGGGCCTTCGGTTTTCGAACGACCTGTCACGAAGACCTTTCCAGTCGGCTTTTCGTAGATGATGCTGCGAGGATTGAAGGTGATCACCACCTGCTCTGTCTTGATGGTCTCGGCTTGGTCCGCGAGCGTGTTGACCACTTTCTGACGGATATTTGCGCCTAGCAGCGGATCGATGCGCTCCTTGATGAAGCCGACCGTGGCGGGAGTGACATTCCCCAGAAGCTCTGAGAAGAACAGCGCCATGGATTCCTGATACTCGACGGAGGCCTTTTCCTGGGTGATCCATGCCTCTTCACTAAGGGTATAGGGCTGGATAATGACTTTGCTGTCATCGGCGGTCAGCAGGTAAGCCAGAATGAGGACTGCGACTGCCAGAATCCCCACCACACCGCCAAGAAACTTTCTCTCGCCGTTGGTTTGGGTCAATGACTTCTTGAACTGGTTGACTTTCATCTTTGTCCTCAGGGAAGGAGTGTTTTCTGGAACGGGCTGATGAAATAGCGCAGACGCTTCCTGGTTTTACTTTCCATCTTGAAGGAAAGGCCATGCCAATAGAGCCAATGCATCATGTAGCCATCGGGTCTGTTATCTCGAAATCGCTTGTAGGCATGGGTCATCAGAAAGCCTGCGGTCGTGCACCAGAAAGCCTCCTCGATGATCATGCCGAGCATCAGCCCGACGATCATCGGGGCCATTTCATCTACAGACCACAGCAACAGGTGGGGGGGATCATCGATCCTGCGGGGTATCGTTACTGGCTCCATGAGCGCCTCCATCGTTAGATGGCTTCAACGATACCCAGCATTTCACTTCGGCTAGGGGCGTTCCGCGCCCTTTTTTGACCGTCTTTCAATCAAGGTCAAATTCTCTTCTGGATGTTCTTGATCGTGATCCCGAGGAAGGCAATCATGCAGAAACCCGCCACAGGCACGACCACCGGAGGGATTGGCAAGGGCACGATGCTGATCATCAGAGAAGCGAGCAGCACTAACCCCATGCCCCTCATCCCGTAGCGATGCATCAATGGAGAGCTGTACTGGTAGCTGCTCCTGTTGATGTGCCATTGGCAGTAGCCGTCGTAAATGGCCGGGACGGCGAGGACGAGGAGGTACGGCATCCAGAGCATGATCTCGGAAATTCGGATCATCACCTGGAAGACGATCATCGCTAAGGCCTGGACGCGGGACTCGGCATATGGAAACACCTCACTCCTCCCCAGATCCTTCATCGCACCGGATGCCAGCCGTTCCTCTTCTGTCGGGATGAAGAACTGGTGCACGGCCTGATACACGCCTGTGTCCATCATGAGGCTGTTGAACATGCGCTCGGCGTCAGACGTGAGGGCAAGCTGGGTTGACTCTCCCAAGAACGCTCGACCCATCATCTGCTCTTTCCTGATCACATCTTCCATCCAATCGGTAGGAACCACCAAGATGATCATAAAAATCTCAAAAACAAGTAAAATCAGAATCAGAAATAATGGCTTCTGCATATCCCCTCCCCGCTTTGTCCAAGGTTACTTTTTGCCTATCTCCCACCAGGAGGTCATAAGCCCATTTCCTGGCACTCTCTTCGGATCTTGATGTTAGCCGTAGACGATCTACCTCCCGATAACTAAGGTGGGCGCAGAACTCGCTTATCACCCCAGAAATCAAAGCAGCCCCTCTGACCAAATTTTTGTGCTTTAGTCTGTCGGAGGGAAACACAACCTCTTCGTAATTCTTCAGGCCCGCGAGAACGATAGATTCAATGACTCCCAACAATTCCTCGTTGCTGGATTGTTCAAGCCTTCCCGCTTCCTTTATGCATTTCGCAATCAAATCCGGCAGGATCGGGATATCCGAACGCGCAGCCGCAACTAATGCTGGCCTGCTATCCTTTCGCCCAGGAAAGAACATGGCATGATGCAAGAGCCGATGCTCTTCCTCGTTGAGATTTAGCGTTTCTGCTAAGACAGGTGTACGTCGCAGCTTAACTACATCCCCCACACTAGACTCCTCTGTTCAAGTTGTTATCCTTCGCCCACCAAGATGGGTATTTTTCCTTTGTAAATGCGCCCGCCAGACACCTTGGCAATAAACTCCAAGTTTGGAAGCGATCCAAGCAACTGTTGTGGTATTGGCGCCACTTCCTCTTCAATTAGGCGCTCGCCCGTATTGCCTCCATGCATGGAAGGTTCATTGCTATCAGAAGAATTTCCCTGGGTTCGCATTACGGTCTTGATTTTGGTTGGAAGCATGTTCTCCGTCACATACTCCTGCGTCTTGGAGTCAATAACACGCAAAGCGATGGTGTTGTTCATGTTCCCCAAGAACTGCATAGCCATCTCTTCAGAGCCTAGCCTGGCGATGAAATCAGGAACAGTCTGTGTGGCGAGCATCAAACGGAACTTTGCACCACGCCCCTTATTGAGGAGCATTAGCAATTGCGAGTTAAGACATTCCGCAGCCTCATCGACATAGACGGACACGAACTCACAATTTTCGAGGTCGTCAAAGTTATAACGATCACCGGCTACAGCAGTCAGATCCGACAGCAACATTGACCCTATTGCGGAAGCTACTTTGGTGTCGGTTAGAGAATCCAAACCGACATAGAGGACTTTCCCCTGCTCAACAATCTTTCTTGTATTGGTGATCGTGCGACTGTCATCGAGGTTTTCTGAATCCGGCGACAACATCTCCCCCACTTCCCCGGAAGTAAGCATGTTCAGCAGAGGGAGCAATGAAGCGATCATCTTTGAGAAGTGAGCCTTGTCATGCTCAAACATCGTGAAGAGGCCTTCGATATCACTATTGGGCTTTATCTCACCATAATTCACCTTGTCTCGGTATAGCCTTATCCGGAACTTGGCAATCTGTGCCGGCGTCCGCTTCTCATAGTCCGGCATATACAGCTCGAACCATTCTTTTGCATCCTTAGGATCGGCATGCTCCTCGATGTATCGCTCGACCACCGTGGTGACAAGGCGCTCGGTGCCACCCTCGATATAGTGGCGGATTTTCCTCAAGGACGGCTGATCGTTAGCCGCGACAAGGCCTTGGACGATATTGTTGATCGCGTTCCATGCGAAGTCGGAGAAGACATCCTCACTCGGTAATAGTGCCGCAACCCGTGACGCCAGCTCTGTCGCACGAGTGAAGTTATGGAGCGGGTTAATGCGGCATGAAGATTCGGGGAAGGCCGGATGAAACTCCAGAAAGCGGTCGGGCTCGCCCATGAACTCGCACGCCCGCCGAGCATTTTCTTTGAGCTCATGGTCCCCTTTGGGATCAATAATCACCACAGTACCGCGCTTGTTAGCGATAACCTTAGCCAGCTTTTTGTCAGCTATCTTTTTCCGCCGAATGATATCCTGGGTTATCAGCATGTCGTAAAAGCGTGTCTTGCCACTGCCGGTCGTGCCGACAAGCAGAGCATGGCCTTCGAAGTGCTTAACCGGGACAAATTCAGTCATCGTCTTAGACTCAAGGCCGTGAATCCATGGCTCACCTGCCAACTCCTTGCGGCGATCCTTGTACTTCTTGCCTAGATCCCGCTCCAGGTCGCGCTTGATAAGCTCGTAACACCGCTGTATATGACGGTTCTCCCAGGTATATCCGCTACCCAGCCAGATGTCGTCCTGGTGTTTCTCCAATAGCTTCACGACTTCGCTAAGCTTCATAAACTCAAGCGGCGTGCCATAGAGAAGCTTGTGCTGTTGTCTAATCCGTAGCGCCTTGGGAAGACGGGCCATCGCCATCGAAAAGCTAATGCCTGTTACAACTGCAAAGGGCCCTACCGGTAGACTAGAACCCGCCATGATAGCCAGGTCTGCCGCCGAGCCGCCCAACCAACCAAGCATACTTCGCATTTCATAGTTTGGCCGAAATGGCATTTCATAACCGTGGGGATCATACCGCATACTTATTCATCCTGTTCGCTCTTCACATATACCCGGCCACCCGCAATCCGGAGCCTCTTGGCAGTGATTGTCGTATTGCGCTTAACCTGGTTCCTGAGACCTATCGGATTAACCAACTTGTTGTTTGCCGACTTAGATGCGCGCGTCACAATGCTTTCCTGTACTGAGGGCACTCTGTCTTGGTCATAGATCGGGACATCTTCAATTAACGAGCCTTTACCACGCGCGACCTGATCGGAGATTATCTGCAAGACAGCTTCTATCGCTTCTGTTCGTTTCTTGTTTTGGCTCCAGTTATCCTGGATGGACTCTGACACCCTTTGAGCAATGCTTGATGCTTTGCCAACCTCCTGCTCTGTCGGCTCATCTTTTTCAGGAAGAGGTTCGTGTGACTGTGCATCAGCGTGGTGCCGATCAATAGAAGACTGAATTTCCTTTCTTGCCTTCTCGTAGTTGACATGACTCCGGTGCGTCAGAGGCGCGAGCACCGGCATATCCTGCTCTTTCGACAAGCAAGACTCCGCCTGCTGGAAGAGTCTATTGACCAGCTTGTTGATCGCGATGGTGAACGCCAGTACCACACCGCCAGTCTCTGGGTCGCGCTGTACGGGGCCATCCTGTGGCCTTCCGCCCCTCAGATGACTCACGATCGACGCTTGATGCATTTCACGAGCGATTCGCCCGGTATCCCGTGTTTTCGGCCGCGCCGGCAAATGCCTTTCGATCCCTTCGGGGTAGTGAACCAGCAGGCGCCTGTCGGCGTTGAAATAGGCGCTGCGCCCCAAGGGCTCACCCCCGGTCAGAACGGCATTGATGATGTTGTCGGCGATCAGAGCAACATCGATGTCAGGAAGGTTCGCCCCGGCCTTCTTCAGAAGGTCGTCCTGCAGCTTCTGATAGGAGTCCAGCAACATGGCAGGGGATGCCTGGCCACCATCACTGTCCCCGGGCGGCTGGGCCGGTACTGGCGATGAGGCTAGGGAAGCAGCCACCGAGCCAGTGACTTGAGAAGCCTCGGACGGCTCGGGCCTTTCCTCGGGATTTCGGACATCGGATGCCTGGGACTGCTGCGGGGCTGGTGCAGTCGCTGCCGCATTTCCCTGCTTCCCCTTACGCTTATTCCGGCTCGGCTTTTTCTTGGCCCCTGACGACGACTGGCCGGGCTGATCGGCTTGTCCCTTGGCATCTCCGTCAGCTGATCCATCAGTCGGTGCCTTGCGAGACTCTAGGGTTGCTGACTCGCCTTGAGTGGAAGCGCCATTGAGTAGTGCATCGATATCGACCCTACCGCGAGTCTTCGGCATGTCAGGAATCGGCACCGAGTCCAGGTCTACCTTTTCCTGCTTGGTGGCAGCCTCTGTGATCGCTTTGTCTTTATCCGGATCGACCTCCGGCACATACAGATCGAGCTTTTCTACCTCTTGGCGAAGCTTCGACTTGTCACTGTTTCTCGCGCGAACATCGTCGCGCGACAGCTCCCTGCCCCGCTGGCGGGCCTCGAGGGTCGCATCGATATCAAACTGGTCAGTCGGGCTTCGAGCAGCCTTCTCCATGCGCTTGTTGCGGCGCTTCTCGAACTTCTCGTTCTGCTCACGCCTCCTGACCTCTTTGGCATCAGCTTCGGCCAGCAAGTCCTTTGGCTTGGTCTCCGTGGAGGCAAGAAGCGACGTGATGCGAGTAAACACGACTTCATCGCCGGCATTGCTGCCTACCTGATTGCGATCAATGGCGCTTGGCTTGGGTGCTGGGTCTGCAGCATTGGGCTCAGCTGCTGTATCAGGAGATTCTGGTGTCTGCTGCTCGGGGGCAGGCTCATCGGCAAGCTGAGATGTCGCTTGCGCCACGGCAGACGCTACTGAGGGGCCCTCTTGCTTGCAGAACGCAGGCTCTTCCGGCTGTAGAGCTGGCACAGCTTCTTCTACCTTTACGGCCACCTCATCCCCAGTGACCTTGGGTTCTTCTGCGACCGTCTCGTACTCAACACCGTCATCTTCCTCGGAAGGGGCCTCCGCTTGTTCATCATCCTGCATACCTTGCAGCAGATACGCTGGGATCTCTGTCTCGGGGACGCTTTCCTGTTGCTGCCGTGCCGCTGCCCACGTGCTTTTATGGCCATGAGCTGCAAGCAGGGTTTCCAGGTTGAAATCGTCCCCGTCTGCGCCATCACTGCTTGGCTCGGCAGTGACATCAGCGCTAGCCTCGTCACCCTCTTCTTGTGCCTCGTACTCGGAGACCGGGACGGCTTCATCAGACGAGGCACCCTCAGCAAAAGCGCCGACCGCTGGCTGAGCCTCAGGCTCCATGGCTCCCGACATCAGATCATCGATGCTGATGGGGCTGTCGTCCTGGGCGCTGGCGCTTGCCGTCTTCGCTGCTGCTAAACCTGCAACGGCTTGCGCAGCCGCAGAGTCCTCGGCTTCTTCGCTTGGCACACCGCCCGCGTCGGTCGAGCCATCCGGCTCCACCCGCTCAGATCCGGCGCCTTCCAACGATGCCAATGACTGTTCGGCCTCGTCCGTTTCCTGCTCGCTGTCCTGGCCATCGCCCTCAGGCTTGGCATCGGACGGGTCTTCGTCATCATCGTTGACCGCCACCACTTCCATCGTCTGCGGCAGAGCCGTGGACGGGAATACCATGTCGATGTCATGGATCAGGAGATACTTATCCGAACCGTGCTTGCTCAACGCCGACAAGCCTTTCGGCTTTGGCAGGATGACGTGGTACAGATAGTAGGCGTCGGGCACGTCCCTGGTAGGAGCGGGCCGCCCACTGGCGAGGCCTCGCTCGATCAGCAGCCGTGCCAAGGTATCGGGATTGGAGGGTACGCCGCGGATATCGTCCTTTCTCAACAGGCCCAAGATGGCCTTCACCATCGCACCCCATTTCAGGTAGACACCGGCCTTGGTGACGCAGATGTTGAACGGGGCCTTGTTCGGCTGATGTTCCTTGGTGCCGATCAGGGTTCGCAGTGCGTCCAGAACATACTTTTCGACCGGCACTCCGTAGGCGAACTCATCCGGGCTGATCCGCTGATGCTTCAGGTCGCGACTCACCGATTGGCGATCGGCCCATAGGATCACCTTACCGAACTCGGTTTCCTCGCCTTGGCCGGACACCACCTTCAGTAGCTGGTCCATCACTTCCGGGTGACTGAGCAGATAGGCCTTGGTCGTGCCCTGGATGATGTGCGCCATGAACAGGACGGAGAAACTCTCGTGGCGCTTGTGTTCGCGATTGGCATTCCAGTGCAGGAAGTAGCGTTTCACGCGGTTGGTCAAGATCCACTGCGCCAGCGGCTGGTGGGGGTTCCACTCCAGCACACCTTCGCGATCCGTCACGGCTACATCGGATATGGTCTTGCCAACGTCGTGCGCCAGCCCGCCCGTCAGGGCAGCGACTTCCCAGCGCTTACCTTCGCCCCGGCGCTCTTGAGGGGTCTTCGCCTTGGTGAAGATCTTGTTCTCGGCACTTCGACAGGCCCAGAACCCCGCTTCCAGGCCATGGCGAAACAGCCCCCCGGCGCCGCGGTGGTGATGCGCTTCTGATGCCGGCAAGAGGTGCACGATCTCGGCATAGCGCTCGAGCATCGGGTAAACGACGCCCTCCCACTCTTTAATCGGCAGTCCCAACTGCTCTCTGATTTGTGAAATCAGGTCCGACTGGGTCTCCATCACCTGCCTAACCGACGCAGCAGGAATGCCGTGCTGGAAGGGAGGATATGACGGCACTGGGCCGTCATCATAGTCATCGAGAACCTGCCCTGCCCCCTGCTTGGATTCAGCATCGGGGGCGCTGGCATTGGGCTTTCTCCGCGCTTTTTTAACTAGGGCCTGTAACCGGTTCAGCACAACGCTAGGCATCCTGTGTCTGAGTAGAACTGGAGTCTTTCTCTCAGTTTGCCTATCGCGCCTTGGCTCCCGCTGACGATTCGGCGCCTTTTTTTGGCAGTTTTCTGCATGGCCTACTTGGTTGTCGGTTACCCGACGCTACCGACCACGCAAAAACAGCCTTTTTTACCCTGAATTCGACATGGCCCGCTTTTCAGAATCGCTACCCTCGGCTCGAGATGATTCTGCCGAGGAAGAGATTGTGAAGAGACTTGCACTTGTTATTGCGCTCGCGTCCGTTTCCGGGGTGCAGGGCTGCGCCTCCCTCACGGCTGAGCAACATGAGCCTGCCGATACGCCGACCGCCCAAGAGCAATCCATGGCGATGCAGGGCAAAGAGCTCCACCTAGAGCACCAGGTTCAGCGGCCTGTCGCAGTGCGTTGGGGGAACTGGGGGCGAGGTGGCGCTGCCATGCTCCAGCCGGCTTATGTGCATGTGCTTCTGGGCGAAGACGATCCGCAGGGGGCACATGACGTGACCTATCCGCGGGCGGTGGAGCTTCGCGAAGACATGTACCGCCGTCAGGCCAAGATGGCAGGTCTCCAGGCAGAGATGGAGGAGGCCCGCAGGATCCGTAGCCAGCTCGAGGCCGAGGCTGTCAAAGAGATGATGGGGCAACTGAAAGTGGATGAAGGCGTAGTGGGTTTGGAGCCCAGCGTGTACGCCACCCAACAGCCAGCTGCCGAGGTCATCGCCAGGCTTGGCGAACAGAACGGAAGCAAGGTTCGGGCAGCCGTAGAGGAGGCCCTAGACGAGTCAGACAAGATCGTGATTGAGCATTTCGGTCAGTCAGAAGAGGACATGCTGCGAGAACATGGCTCTATATCTGAGCTTCTGATGCACGATCGATGGCGCATGGCATGCGCAGGCTATGACGACCTGCTGGACGAAGGCGACTACGCCATGCTGATGCAGGCTGGCGGGCCGGAAGCCCTCCCGGATGACGCCACCCCGAACAACTGCCCCGGCCTGTTCCCGACTGAGCCCATGATCGAAGACCTGACCAATGAGCTATGCCCAAGCTCCGGCAACTTCAGCGCCAAGCGGATCTTCTACAGCGAATTGTTCGCGATGCGCGGGATCGAGTCCCAGTTCTACAACCCCGAGACTGACATGCTTGAGCAGTGTCTGGCCAAGTGACGATAACCTTGGTACTGAGGTCCACGCGCTAGGCCGCAGGACAGGATGAGTGAGGGATATATGAATCTGTACTTGTGCGAGAAACCCAGCCAAGGGCGAGACCTGGCGCGTGTACTTGGGGCCACAAAGTCCGGTGAAGGCTACCTTCACGATGGGCGCGGCACGCAGATCACTTGGGCCTTCGGCCACCTCCTGGAGGAAGCATCCCCGGAGGATTACGACAAGGATCTGAAGGCCTGGAAGCTCGAAACGCTACCGATCGTCCCCGACAAGTGGAAGAAGAAGGTGTCACAGCGGGGCGCGAAGCAATTCAAGGTCGTCAAAGACCTCCTGAGCAAGGCCGACACCTGTGTCATCTCGACTGACTTTGACCGTGAAGGTGAAGCCATTGCCCGCAGCATCATCGAGCGCGTCAGTTTCAAGGGAGCGGTCAAGCGTCTCAAACTCAGAGCCCTGGATGAGAAGAGCATCCGTAAGGCCCTTCAGGAGATCTGTCCCGGCGAGGAGACCATCTCGCTCTATTACGCCTCCAAGGCTCGCTCTCGCGCCGACTGGTTGATTGGCATGAACTTGACCCGGGCCTACTCGCTTCTTGGGCGCCAGGCGAAAATCAAAGGCGTATTCTCCGTCGGGCGCGTGCAGACACCTACCGTGAAGCTGGTGATTGATCGGGACAAGGCGATCGGCAATTTCACGCCCTCGCCCTACTACATCCTGAAGGCGACCTTCGAGGTGCAGAACGGCAAGCTGCAGGCGACATGGCAGCCTCCGGAGCAGGTATCCGATGAACACGGCCGCTGCATCAACAAGGTCATTGGCGAGCAGTTCGCCGACGCCCTGCCAGGAAAGAAGGCGGAGGTGGTCAAAGCCGAGGTGAAGAAAGGGAAGGAGTCGCCTCCCCTGCCCTTCAGTCTCTCGAAGCTCCAGCAGCACTGTTCACGCAAGTTCAGCATGTCCGCCAAACAGGTACTCACCATCGCCCAGTCTCTGTACGAGACGCGCAAGGCGACGAGTTACCCGCGTACGGACTGTGGCTACCTGCCGACTTCCCAACATGCCGAAGCGTCGGACGTGCTTCGCGCTTTGGCGCTATCCGATCCGAGCTGCGAAGGCCTGGTCAGTGGAGCTGATATCACGATTCGCTCCCGAGCCTTCAATGACAAGAAGGTCTCGGCGCACCACGGCATCATCCCTACCGCTGCCGAGGTCGATGTATCCGCCATGAGCGAGGATGAGCGGAAGGTGTATGGGGAGATACGTCGCCACTACATCGCCCAGTTCTACTCTCAGCATGAATTCGAGCAGACCGAAATCGAACTCCGGTGTGCCAACCAGCCCTTCACCGCCAAGGGCCGCGTACCACTGAAGGCCGGCTGGAAGGTGTTGTTCAGCAACGACGACGATGATCGGGGCGAGGAGGATGCCGCTGAGAAGGAGGATGACCAGCAGCATTCGCTTCCTAAGGTGCGTCAGGGTGAGCCCGGGCAGTGTCGTGAAGCCGACATCGACTCGAAGATGACGCGGCCACCGCCCCACTTCACCGACGCCACCTTGATCGGGGCGATGAAGAACATCGCACGGTTCGTGTCCGACGACGCCTTCAAGAAGATCCTTCGCTCCACTGCCGGCCTGGGGACCGAAGCGACGCGTGCCGACATCATCGATGGCTGCGTCCAGAAGGGGTATCTGAAGCACACCAAGGGCACCATAGTCAGTACCGACAAGGCCACAGCCTTGCTGGCGCTGGTGCCTGACACCGTCGCCTCTCCTGCGATGACCGCGGGGTGGGAGCAAAAGCTCGAGGCTATTGCCACCGGCAAGGAGCAGATGGGGCCCTTCGTGCAGTACATCAGCGAATGGACGGCCGAGATCGTCACAGGGGTGAAGTCGGACACCTCCAACATCATTGCTCGTGCCAAGCCATACCTGGAGAGCCTGGAGGAAACCACTTACCCCTGCCCCGAGTGTGGCAGCAACATGTACCGCCTGCGCTCGAAAGCCAGGAAGGCGACAGCCGATCGACCCGCACGAAAGGCTGGGCACTTCTGGGGGTGCGAAAATCGGGATTGCGGGACCACTCGGCCTGACGCTGATGGCAAGCCCGGGGAGAAGCGAAGTGCCCCACCGAAACAGCAGGGGCCAGACTGTCCGAAGTGTGGCAAGGCGATGTTCATGAAGAACAGCACCAAGGCACGCAAGGGGGGCTCCAGTCAGTTCTGGGGCTGCTCGGGGTGGCCGGATTGCAAATCGACGTTGCCAGTTGGCGAGGAGAAGTCCCAAGGAGGGACCTGAAAGCGCTCTCCCTGGTTACCCATGGCAACCAGCGATACCGCTTAGCTGCCATGGGTAGTGGGCTGAGCAGAGGATCATTTTGATAACGACATTAGAAGGGGGGCGAAATCGTCCAGGTCGATACCGTCAGCGGCGCAGGATTTAGCCAGTTCATCGAGGATGGCCTTCTCCTCCGCTTCAGACGGATTAGCTCGAGCATTCACGCATCCTTGCCACCCAGAGACGGCAGCATAATGTGCCGGAGTCGTATGCTCTAGCAGAGCGCATGCAGTCTTCGTCACGTCACTTTTTCCCTACGTAGTTCATAACGGCCAGAGCGCAGCGCCCCGGGCTCGAGAATCAGTGTCTCAGACGAACTGAAATCCGGAACCCAACTTTTACGCGGCGTGCGACCTCCCAGGCCTTCCGTTGCGCATGGCCACTCTGGGAGCAATCTGAGGCGCTCCTCAGTGGCTTTTTTATGTTTTTAGATTATGGTTATAAAACTTATAGCAAACACCAGGCACGGTTGACATCACCACTTAAGTGATGCACTTAGAGCTGTATACCCTAAAAACGTAAGCAAATTATACATTATTTTACTATTCGCGCTGTAAGCGATTTCCTACGCTGTCCCCTGATTTTTCATCAACGCAGTTTTAACAGAACACCGAAAATCCCTCTCCATGGCGCCTCTGTTGCAACAGTACATGAAAAGCGCTTCCCGCCCCCCTTTGAAAGTCGGCCAAAAAACGGCGCCAAAGTAGACTTCCCGATCCCTTCACCTCCGGTAACGTTTCTCTCGTCCCTAGCGAGACACTAATCAACCGGAGAAATACCCATGCTTAGCAACGTGGTCAGTCGTGCCAAAGAAACCGTATCCGACCTGAAGACCAACGCACAGAAGTATCGCAACGCTGACTTCCTCGATGCAGCCTTGGCTGCGAGTGCCCTCATTACCGTCGCTGATGGCAGCATCGATGCAGAGGAAAAAAAGAAGACGATTGTCTTCGTCCAGAACCACGATGCTCTTTCCATCTTCGATAGCGCAGAAGTCATCCGGAAATTCCGTGATCACCTGAACAATCTGGATCCGGACAACCCGGATACAGACACCGATCTCGCCGAGATCTCCGCGTTCAGCACGATCGGCAAGGTCAAGAAGAAGGACGATCAAGCCCGCATGGTTCTTCGTCTGGCGATCGCGATTGGCGGTGCAGATGGTGAGTTCGATGAGAAGGAGAAGGCCATGGCGCTCAAGATCGCTCGCGAGCTGGGCCTCGATCCTGCCGAGTTCGAACTGACCTGAGGAGCGGGAACATGGACTTTGGCTTCCCCATGGAAGCGGTCGTGGTCCTCGTCGTTGCGGTGATCGTGTCGGTCTGGCTGGACCTGTTCGCTCACCGCAACGATTCAGAGGTGACCTTCCGCAACGCGGCAGGCTGGTCAGTTTTCTGGATCGTCCTGGCAATGGCGTTCTTTGCCTACCTGCACCAACGCTTCAGCCCAGAGGCAGCCAGCCTTTTCCTCTCGGGATATGTGCTGGAGAAAGCGCTCTCTATCGACAACATGATGGTGTTCGTCGCGATCTTTTCGAGCTTCGGTATCAAGGGAATCGCTCAGCACCGAATTCTCTATTACGGCATCGCTGGCGCACTGATTTTCCGAGCTATTTTTGTGGCTCTTGGCACGTCTGTCTTCGGTCTTTCTGTATGGGTAGAGCTTATCTTTGCTGCGATCGTTCTCTGGACAGGCGTAAAGATGCTCAAGGGAAATGACGATGGTGAAGTGGATGAAGATTATTCGGATCACTGGTCCGTCAAATTCATGCGCAAGCTTATGCCAGTCATTCCAAGAATCGTAGGCAAGCGATTTATCGTGAAAGGCGATGAGGCACGATCCATTGCTGACAAAGAAGGGATCGAACTCACTCGACGTAACGCATCGATTTACGCCACTCCCATGCTGCTTTGCCTGCTGTGCGTGGAAGTCTCAGACATCATCTTTAGCTTTGACAGTGTGCCGGCAATCATCGCAGTAACGAAGGAGCCATTCCTGGTCTACTCGGCTGTCATTTTCGCCATCCTAGGCCTGAGAAACCTCTATTTCATGCTGGCTGCAGCCGCCCAGTACCTGGTTCACCTAGAGAAAGCAGTTGCTGTCGTCTTGCTCTTCATCGCCGTGAAGCTGGCCGGTAATGCTCTCGGTCTGTTTCACATCGACCATCGAGTGAGCCTTGTCGTTGTCCTTGGCCTCATTGCCAGCGGTGTTGCCGCCAGCCTGCTCTTTCCGGGTAATAAACCGAGAGAAGCATACGAACCTGACTAACCAATAGCGCCCTAGCCCCCGTGAAGGGGGCACTCAAAAGCATCTTTCCGGTGTTTCTGAGTGCCTCTTGAAAGGCACTAACTTACTCAACACATGATGGAGAAAGACATGATCAACCTTTCCAAGGGAAGTCGCATCAACCTGTCGAAGGAAGCGCCGGAAGCCGGCAAGTTTGTCCTGGGCATGGGCTGGGATACCCGCGTGACAGACGGTGCGGATTTCGATCTGGACGCCTCTGCCATCCTGCTCGACGCCGAGGGCGTCCCCGTAGGTGGCCCTAAATCCCTGGTGTTCTATGGGGAGAAGGTCTCGCCCTGTGGTGGCGTTGCTTGCTCTGAGGACAACCGTACCGGCGAAGGCGACGGTGATGACGAGTCCATCACGGTTGATCTGAAGTCCATCTCCGATGATGTCCAGAAGGTCGTTCTGGTGGTCACCATCTACGACGCCGAGAACCGCAGTCAGAACTTCGGCATGGTCGACAACGCCTACGTCCGCATCCTGCAAGACGACAATCAAGAACCAGTGGCCCGCTACGACCTCACCGAAGACTACTCCACCGAAACGGCCCTGATTTTCGGTGAGCTCTACAAGAAAGAAGGCGAATGGCGCTTCGCTGCCAAGGGTGATGGGTTCGCCGGCAGCCTGGCTGATGTACTGAAGCGCTACGGCCTCGAGTAATCATAAGGCTGCAATAAGGCAGCAAAACCACGACTAAACCTAGAAATATTCAAAAGAAAGGAGCCATAAAAATGGGCATTTCTCTCTCTAAAGGCGGCAACATCTCGCTGAGCAAAGAAGATCCTGGCATCAAGAAGATTCGCGTGGGCCTTGGCTGGGATCCGCGTGTCACAACCGGCACCGATTTCGACCTGGATGCCAGCGCCTTTCTCCTCGATGCCGAAGGCAAATGCCATGGCGAGGGCGGCTTCATCTTCTACAACAACATGAAGTCCGCTGACGGCGCGGTCGTTCACCATGGCGACAACCGTACAGGCGAAGGCGAAGGCGATGATGAAGTCATCGGCGTGGACCTCGAGACCCTTTCTTCCGACATCGCCAAGGTTGCCATCACGGTCACGATTCACCAAGCGCGTGACCGCGGCCAGAACTTCGGCCAAGTCGCGAATGCCTTTGCCCGCATCATCAACGATGACACCAGCAACGAAGTCGTTCGGTACGACCTGACCGAGGACTACTCGACCGAAGACGCCATGATCTTCGCCGAGCTCTATCGCCACAACGGTGAGTGGAAGTTCCGCGCGGTTGGCCAGGGCTTCAGCAATGGGCTGCAGGGTCTGGTCAACAACTATGGCCTCCAGCTGGGGTAAAAGCGAGCGCGGCGCATGACTCGCACCATGCCTATTGTTCGCAATATCAGGGCCGAAGCACGGCCCTGATATACCCAAATACCACTTGGCTGAGGCAAGCGCTTTCAAGGCGAGAGTGCTTCCCTCAGTCCGCACAGGAAACGTCAGCATGAACCGAACCATGTCCCACCAGATACAGGCAGGGTCACTGGACATTGAAATTCATCAGGATGGCCACCGCCTTGAAGAGCTGGTGACGTTCGCCTCCCGCCTGAACCCTAAGCGTGGCTACCTCTTTGTTTCCCGCGTTCTAGGCAAGCATTTGCCCGTCAGGCCTTCGACCATGAACGCCATCCATGCAGAGCTTGCCGATCGTATCCAGCTGCTGGGGAATACCCCCTATGTCGTCGGCATGGCAGAAACCGCTGTCGGGCTGGGCGCAGGAGTCGCACGGCACCTGACCAACAAGTCCCATGATGGCGTCTTCCATCATACGACACGCTTTCTGGTCCCCTCCCCTTGGGTGCGGATTCGCGAAGCCCACTCCCATGCTGACACCATGCACCTCGCCACGCTGGATGAGACCCCGCGACAGGCCATTGCCACCAGCCAGGACATAGTGCTGGTCGATGATGAAGTCTCCACCGGCCGGACCCTGGCGCAGTTGGCAGAAGCCCTCCTCGCTCAACCTGAACTTGGTCAGGTCAAGCGCCTGCATATTGTTTCTCTGGTCAGCTGGCTGAGTGAGGAGGATCGGGCGCAGTTAATGACCAAGCTTCCTCCATCAATCAAAGATGTTCGCTTCGTACAGTTGATGGCCGGACGTTTCACCTTTACGCCCTATCCCGCGTATCAGGCAGTGCTCCCCAGTAATGTTGATACCGACTTCTGCTCAGCACTGATGGATCAGATCACGGGCCAGCGAAAGCTTCCTATCGAGCGCGAAGGTCTGCATGGCTTACACATCACCAATGGTGGCCCGGAGCTGCCATCTATCGCCAAGGAGCTGCTCCATCTTCCCACCACGGTAATGGGGATGGGGGAATTCCTAGACTCGCCATTCCGATTGGCACTGGCGATGGAAAGCAGCGGTGGTGATGTGGTCTTCCAGAGCTCAACCCGTTCACCCATCGCCCTCGGAGACTGTATCAACACGAAGATCGAGCATCCGGCCCCCGGGGCTCCCGATAAGCGCCACTTCCTCTACAACCCGGCACCGGGCAGGTTTCCAATGGCTAAGGACGGTCTTGGTTGGATGACGACTGCGAATGACCTCCAGGCGAGCTACAACGCCCATCACGATCTCACCAGCAAAACTTTACCTCATAGCCCCATGATGGAGGTCGTATGACCTCCAGGATGATTCTGCTTACGGACCTGGATGACACCCTTTTCACCAGTGAGCGTAACCTGCGCGATGCCGGAGAGAGTGTGGCGGCAGCTGTCGATCGCCAGGGTCAGCCTCGATCCTACCAATGCCCGCGGCAGCAACGTCTCTGGTCCGGGCTGTCAGCAATGGCCGACGTAGTGGTCCCGGTGACCGGGCGCAATTCTCAAGCCCTTGAGCGCGTCGGGCTTTTCACTTCGCCGGAGATCTCCATCGTCAGTCATGGGGCCCTTGTACTGCAGCACGGCGTCATCAATGCCGTATGGGCAGAGCGCCTGGACGAGGAGATCGAGGAAGCCCACAAGCGACTGAAACATGCCCATTCGGACCTGATGCTGGCGCTATCCAGCGGGAGCCACCAGGACCTTCGTGCCCAGGTGCTCGAGGACCACGGTGTTCCGGTTTATCTGACGGTCAAGAACAACAGGTATGAAGCCTTCAATCAGGTGACTTGGGATCTGCTGCACAACGTTGCCGAACTCAATGGCCTGTCACTGCACATCAACGAGCGGAACGCTGCTCTGCGTCCGCCCTACACGCGGAAGTCGGCGGCTTGTGCGTTCGTTCTGGACACGATCCTCGAGCGCCAGCCAGAGGACACCGTTATGACCTTCGGGGATAGCCTCTCCGACCTACCGTTCATGGGCGCCGGTGATGTCGCCATGGCCCCGACCCAAAGCCAAATCTGGAACTCGATGAAGGAGCTTGCCCAGTGACTGCCATGCTCGACCTGAAACCGATCTACGGCTCGTATTCTCCCGACGACTGCCAGTTTCTGCTGACGCCAATCGAGACCGAATTTCTCTCCATCGAGGAGAAAGAGCGTCGCATTCAAACCGGGACCGCGCACTACAGCGAGATGATTCACCGCGAGCCGGCGCCAAGCGACACCTATCTCGATATGTTCGAGACCCTTTGCGAGCGCTATGCCCATCGTATGGCAGGCGAGGTACGCCTGCTGGCGCGGGAGCTGGTAGCGGAGTATGGCCCGTCGGAGCGTCCTCTCACCCTGGTGAGTCTGGTCCGCGCCGGCACACCTGCCGGAGCGCTGCTGCGCCGCGCGATCACCGAATACGAGGGCCAGCCTTGCCATCACTACAGCATCTCGATCATCCGTGATCGCGGCATCGATGCCGCGGCTCTGGATTACTTGCTGGACACGGCAGGCGTGGATCCGCAGCGCCTCATCTTTGTCGATGCCTGGACAGCCAAGGGTGTCATCACCCGCGAGCTGCGTCATGACATGGCGCGATACAACACTGCCCGCAAGGCCAAAGGCAAAAGCCTCATCGCAACCCGCCTTGCCGTGATCTCGGATATCGGTGGAACGGCAGACTACGCAGCGACCTGTGAAGACTATGCCATCCCCAGCGGCGTGCTTAACGCCACCGTGTCGGGGCTGGTCTCTCGCTCGGTGCTCAATGAGCAAATCCCCGAAGGGGCCTTCCATGGCTGCGTCGTCTACGACGAGCTCGCGGAGCAGGACCACAGCCAGGCTTTCATCGAGCGGATAGCGGCCCAGTTCCCGGCCGTTGATCTCGATGCACTTCCGGGCCTCCAGGAAAGCTCTCGCCACCGTCAGCAAGCGCTGATGAAAGAGATGCTGACTCAGATCCAGCAGGACTATGCGATCGAGGACATCAACCATGTGAAGCCAGGGGTGGCAGAGGCCACCAGGGTCATGCTTCGCCGAGTGCCGGCCCTGCTGATCGTGTGCGATGCCAACCATGCCGACGTGGCTCACCTGTTGCGGCTCGCCGAGGAGAAGTCGGTGCCGGTGGTGGAAGACTCCCGCATGCCCTTCCACGCCTGTTCCCTGATCAAGGTCATGGCTCAACAGGAGGTCGTGTGATGCGCGACGTTCGGTACGAACATCTCGGCGCATCGCTGTATGTGCCGGCGACCCACAAGGACCTGGCCGGGATTCTGGCGCATGGCCGCGACAATGCCCGCTCACTGATTTTCTGCACTGAGGATGCGGTTTCACCTGAGACAGTGACGTGGGCAGTCAGCCGGCTGGCCAAGGCTCTGCGGGACTCCCCTGCTCCGGAACACTTCTTGCGGTTCGTGAGACCTCGTAATCCCTTTGTTCTGAATCAGTTGCTCAGTGCGCCGGGAGTCATCGATGCCATCGACGGCATCGTGATTCCGAAGTTCGACGCCACATCGGCCGGCGACTGGCAGAAGGTCCTCGAGCAGCACAACCCTGCGTTGCCCGTGATGCCGACGATCGAGACCGCGGACATTTTTACTGAGGCCGGCACGCTCAGCACGCTGGGCGCTATTCAGCAGCTGCAGAACCCTGTCCCGTGCCTGCGGATCGGTGCCAATGACCTGCTCGGCACTATCGGTCTCAAGCGCCAGCCCGGCCAGACCATTTACGACACCCCGTTGCGGGGCGTCATGGAGCGCCTGATCACTCTTGCCCGGCCGGCCGGCTTCGAGATCTCAGCACCGGTCTGCGACCTGTTCGGTGAGCCCGAAACACTCTCTCGCGAGGTGGCTCAAGACATAGCCTGGGGCCTGTGGGCCAAGACCTGCATCCACCCGCAACAGATCGAAATCGTGGAGACCCTCCTCTCCAAGTCGCTCCGGGAGCAGCACCCACAAGCCAGCGCCCTGAAGGAGCGTAGTGAAGCCGTGTTCCAGGCCAATGGCCAAATGCTCGAGCAAACCTGCCACCAACACTGGGCGAAGCGCGTTTTTGCCCTCCATGCCGCAATCGCTCAATAGAAAAGGCCCCACCATGATCAATCTGACCAAGCCGGATGAGACGGCTTCCATCGACCTTTCCAAGGGCAACGAGGATCTCGTCGTCAAAGCCCAATGGGTCGATAACGACGACGGCAAGGACAACGACGACCTGGATCTTCGCTGCACCATCCTGATGCCCGATCAGAAGGCCTATCTGGTGGATGGCGAGTACCGCGGCAGTCTTCAGGCCATGCCCTTCACGGTCCATCACGGTGACGTGCAAAGCGCCAGCATCGATGCGCCAGGGGAAGAGGTCATCACCGTGGCCCGCAACATCGCCAAACAGGCAGGCGGGCCGGTCGCGCTGTGCTTCAGCGTCTACTCGGCCCTGGCCAATGGCAACGTCAGCGTGGCCGAGCTGCAACCCAAGATGAAGATGAGCTATGGCAGCCAGGAAGTCGTGTGCCAGTACGACTTCAACCGCGACGCGCAATCCAAGCGTTCGGATATCTACACCTACGTCATCGGCTACGCGATCGTCACTGAGGAAGAAGTGATCCTCGCTCCGTCGGGTAAGACCGCCAAACCCGGACAGGAAGAAACGCCGTGGCTGTCATGGCAGGGCGACTCCCTCGAGGTCGATATCACCGGTCCCGCTGTGTTCAAGGGCGCCCAGGCTTCCAAGGCCGCTCGGTATAACAAGAGCCACCGCATCTCTCACCAATACGAGAATGTGCCCCAGGCGACCCCGCAAAAAGGCTTTTTCAACAACCTGCTGGGCTGAACGGCCCACTTGGATAACCCGTCGTGGCCAAGTGGCCACGACTCACTGCAAGCAATAGGAGCTTCAAGATGGCGATCAATCTCTCCAAAGGCCAGCGCCTCTCTCTGGAAAAAGAAGACAGCCCCCTCACCCGTATCGAACTCGGCGCCAACTGGGGCGCCATCACCAAGAAGGGGTTGTTTGGCAGCCGCACTCAGGCGGTGGACCTGGATGCCTCCGTAGGGCTCTTCGATGAGGCGGGTAAGCTGCTCGACAAGGTGTACTTCGGCAAGCAGAAATCGAAATGCCGGTCCATCCTGCACTCTGGCGACGACCGCGTGGGTGACACCGGGGGCGACGACGGCGAAGACAACGAGGTCATCACCGTCGAGCTGGGGCAGGTTCCCGACAACGTCCATCACATGGCCCTGGTGCTGAATTCGTTCAACCATATCGACTTCGAGAAGATTCCTCATGCCAGCGTGCGTATCCATGATGGCAAGGCCACTGGCAACGCCTCGGTCTTCGCTCAGTTCGACGTATCCAACGATGCCAGTTTCTCGGGCAAGGTCAGCATGATCCTCGGGGATGTGTACCGTCACAACGGCTCTTGGAAGTTCCGCTCTATTGGCGAGGCCATCGGAGCACGCGATCTGAATGCCACCCTCTCCGCCTTCGCTGAGCAGTACCTGTAATCGCCACCCCGCAGCAGCTCGGCTTATGGGCTGCTGCCCCTCCTCCCCACTTCCCTCCCACGCCACGCACTTTCTCGGAGCGTGTCGAACCTGGCATGGCGACAGGATCCCTATTAGGGTTCTGGATAAACATCGTCCTTGTATAATGAAGGCATGACGAATTGACCCATGGAGGGATCCCGATGTTTAACCTGGCTTCATACGTATTTGGCCTGGCCGGCTATATCGCGGTTACACCCGCATCTCACTTCCTGGACTCACTCGAGTACAACCAAACCACCGCTCTTGGCGTGGGCATTATGGTGGCAGTGCTGTTTCAGCAGTTCATTCATGTGACCAAGGGCGAGAACCAACCGACTGAGCTGTGGGGAAGCTCCAAGCCTCACGGTGCTGCTGTCGCTCGAGGTATATCCGATGACGACTGGGATCCGCTTCACCCGGATCGCCTTTGGGAGCATGACGTTAATCGGCGGACCAACCCCGCCTACAGCTTCCGCGCGGACAACATCCATCACTCGAGCCATGGCAACGACGGTTCAAGCCCCTTCGACTAAGCGCGCGAGCATGGGGAGCCCCCTCCCGTCGTCATCAGCTCCCAGAACCGGCCCTTGCGGCCGGTTTTTTCATGTCAGGAGCTTGAGCGTAGCCACCGCTGAAGGCGCGAACACACCTGCGATGTACGAAACCGCGGACGTGACGGAAAAGGCGGGAAGGCGCCTGCTGCGGTGGCACAGTTCCTTGGCCAGGACGAACCCGAGAGGAATCAGCAGGTAGGAGGCGATAGTCTGGACGGTCAGAGCGATGATGCCTACCAACGCTCCGAGGAGTACCCAAAGGGGAGCCGGGGATTTGGACATGGATGCCTCATGGCCGGGAAAACAGTGTCCCGGTTATACCACGACAGCAGTTGGCAGGACTCCCCTGGACAAGGGCTGGTGTCAGTAAGACTCAAATACGGGGCCTATGCGGGAGGGGTTGGAGACGGCGTGGGCACGAATAGGTGCCCACGCGCTATCCACCCGCGTTGTCGCCACCGGAGCGGGGGCCGGTCATGTAGGCTCATCAGACCTGGCTAACCGATTATTCCTGTTGCCGACCTCCTTTCAGGAGGCGTGGCCACAGACGAGATCGGCTCACTCGTGCTGCTGCTGAGTTCATATCTCACGCTGCCTTGAGGCCTCTGACGGTCGATTTTCCGGCTTATGCGAAGACGGCTGGCTGCCCGCCTGCAGGGCCTTCACACGATCCGCTGGCGTAGGATGTGTCGCAAAGAGGTTGAAGCTCGGCTCGAAGGC
Source organism: Halomonas sp. I5-271120 (assembly GCF_030553075.1). Classification (NCBI taxonomy): domain Bacteria; kingdom Pseudomonadati; phylum Pseudomonadota; class Gammaproteobacteria; order Oceanospirillales; family Halomonadaceae; genus Halomonas; species Halomonas sp. I5-271120. The sequence goes on along the minus strand of NZ_CP130702.1, from coordinate 100,844 downwards.
GACTTTCAGGGCAGTGAACAGGCGCACCCCGGGGTCGGCTCCGGCCACTTTCGCGGCAAACTGGTCAGCGCGGTACTCCATGTCCCGGCTGGCCCAGCGATCGAACAGAAGGAAGACGCTGGTGCCAATCTTGCCTCCGATCCGACCCACGAACATCAGGCAGGACAGCAGCCAGAAGATCGGCATGAACAGATAGCGGAGGACGGGCAACGTGGCGATCGTGTGTACCATGGCCACAATCGCAAAACGCTTCACTCGCTCGACCAGATAGATGCTCCGCATGGTCAGCATCCAGGCAGTGCCCGACACCGTATCTCCATGGGCGATGTGGCCCACCTCATGCGCCAATATCCAGCGGACCACATCATCGGGGGTCTGCTTCAGGATGCCCTCACTGATCACCAAATGATGGCCTCGAAGCGGAGAGGACAACGCGAAGGCGGCCACGCCCGGCACCGGTAGCGTCCAGAGCTGGATGCGGCGCCCTACCCCGCTCTTGCGTCCGATCCCGTTGATATAGCTTTGCAGCGGCGCATCATGAGGCACCTTTCGCGGGATCACCCGACATACGGAATGCACCTTGGCACGGACGGGCACGGCGAGATGAACCAAGGCTAACCCCGCGATGCTGAGCATCATGGCCAGCCCCGTCATTCGGACGATCCAGATCGGACCAGGGTAGGACGGTATCCGCTCCCCAGACCAACTGAGAGGCGGATATCCTGCAAAGGTCCCGAAGATGTGCACGTTGGGGATGACCGGGAACATCCCGTCGAACCACTGGTACACGACCTTCCAGCCGATCAGCCATAGTGCCAGGGGGGCCGAAACGACGGTAGCGATGCAGATGCCAATACCTATCGAGGCCCCGACTAGCCGCACGAGAGCGGGAATGGTTTTCACTGAGAGCCCTCGTTATCGATTAGCGATCCTTTCCACCTTCTCGCGCCGCTCCCGCCTCCAGCCGGCGAAACCCCGGTATGCTCGATACACCAGGTAGAGGGCACCAATCACGATCGCTGCCTTGAAGGCTCGGACCACGCCCTGATAGGCGAAAGCCAGCAACAGGATGCCTAGGGTGGCTGCGATGAGATAAAAGTAGCGTTTAGCGTTCATATACAAATCCTATTCACGTTACCAGGCCGGCCCCGGACCTTCCGACTGAATGGGAAGGACCCTTTTGCGTAATTTCACAGCGACCCACGCTGAAGCTTGCAGGAAGAAAAACACTCCGGCACAGACTGCTAGTTCGATTACGATATTGGTCGCTTCTGGCGCTTGATAAATGCCTACAAAGTAAAAACCAGTAATAGCCACCATATTAGCCAAGTAGTCCCATAACTTATTCGCCTCCCTGAGCGGCTTATTTTTCGCCGCACGATATTGAGCCCCTAGGTTAATTGACCTCTCCCGCACGGGATGGCTCGAAGGACGCCGTTTTTTGGCACTCTTGCAATCAGTCACAGATGGCCTTCAGGTCGCGGGATCGAATGGTGAAGTCATCAGACACCCTGACCCAGGCCTGCACATACGCTTCACGCCCGGCGTTGGCTGAATCCCGGTTTACGATGGGGGAGTCAGCAAGCTCGACATAATCAACGTCCTCAATCAGCTCTTGCGCCACCTCGATCATGCGCCGTGGCTCCGGAGTGGACGCCTCATGGTGCGCTACTGCTGCGACACAGGCTTCCCACGCGCTGGCGAAATTGACACTTGCGATATAGGTCCCGTGGGTATCTTCAACAAACCACTCTCTGCTGAGCACCCCGTCTTTACGGGGAGCCGGCACCACGGAGTAGCCCGGGGCAGGAGTGAACCCTTGCGTATCGTGGGGATCGAGATCAGCCAGCGCCTCCGTTATCACTGGGGAAATATTGCAAACCCGGCGTACGGCCTTCACGGCTACCATAGGAGGGCATAGCACAAGTTCCGGAACGTCATGTACATTACCAAGGTAGATTGGAGTGAAAAGTCCCGTTTGGCTTACAGCCCAGCATCCTCCATCAATAAGCTCATGGATTTCCACACCGGGGGCAGAACGCCAGCCGAGCTTTGTCGCATCGCTTAAAACTGAGTGAGACATATCAATATCCTAATCGCTGGAAAGTATGTTATAGAAGATCTTGCACAGCCGCTCTAAGAAATAAGGAGAGCTATCCTTACTCCTCAACAACATGAGTGCTATAGCGAACGGTTACGTGCGTCGTGAAGGAAAAGGTCTTGTTACATTCTCGACACTCCATAGACTCCTTGGTGTCATCCGTTACCATCGACTCCTCCACTTTATGAAACTCGCAGCCACAGTGAGGGCATTGAGGAAAATCTTGATTGACCATGCCGGGAATGAAATCTTGCATTTTACTCCTGTAACTCTCGTTATCTTCAGCTAACCAATTGCAGAATGTCGTGAATGCCAACTTTCTCTGTCTTCAGTCGATTCCCACGAGGATCATGAACACCAAGATTGACCCGAGGAGAGACATCCGGCCGGTGCTTAATCAACTGGCTCTTAGCGGCCTTGAGCGCCTCGGCTTCATTAGCGGCGAAAACGGTGGCCTTCCAGTGGACCCGATACACATGGCCGCCTGGGAGAGACTTGTTAAGCTCTGGTGCCAGGCAGTTGGCACGATAGCGATACTTCTTCTTGGTCTGGCCGCAATAGACTGAAAAATCATCGTGGTCACTAACATGGAAGTGCGATGCCCAAAGGCGACGAACCGCATTCTTCGCACTATCTGCCTTAACGGTGGCTGACCACTTTAGCTCAAACTCTTTGACACGCGGAATGCTACTCTCATGGGATTCAGCAGTATCAACGAAGCCCGCTTCACGCAGATCGATTAGACTCATAACGCCCCCTGAATGTTTACTGACTCCACTTTATCGCCAATCTTTAAATCGGGAAGTCTACTTACCGGGGCGCCAGATACTTAAAAACAGTTATGTTAAAACTTTCAAGCAGTGACGGATCTCTGTTTCAGTGTTTCTTGGAAGTGGCATCTCACACTTGGTCACACAAATAAAAACGCCGCCTTGCCAAGTTGACAAAGCGGCGACTCTACTTGGCCGTATAAATCAAAGATTACGACATGAGCCTATCCATGATTGCCCGAAAGGTTGAGACGTAGCCCGGGAAGGTGTCGATCCCTCGGGCATAGATATAGTAATCGACATACCTTTCTGTCAGATCCTCACCGGGGCGAATTTCGAGTCCGGCATCCCTGAGAGCCTTCTCCAGCAGGCGCTCAACCGTCTGGCAGGCCTCGTCGCTCCCTTGGCAGATCGTGCTACCGCCCGTCCCTGAGTTCTTCACTATGACCTGCATCGCCCCAATGCGGAGGACGCCTGACAAGGCGGTTGTTTCTTCAGACATCGCCGGGTAGGTCTTGATGTTGGCCTTCAGATCGGCAAGCGCCTCCACTTCCTTGATCGGCGTAGACGGCTCCACATCCCGAGGAAACAACGAGACTTTGACATGTTCTCCAGAAGCTTCCTTGGTAAGGAACCATGGACTCTTGCCGCCTTTCTCGCAGAGGAGGACCGCTCCTTGCTTGAAGGTATGGCCGTCATCGAGTGTTACATCTTCTTTGAGCTTGTAGAACGCGCCCTTTTTGATCGCTGGCGCATCTTCTGCGTCTAGCCCAACCGCCTCTGCAAGTTTCTTTGGCACTTCTTTTTTATCTGCCTCTTTCACAAGGGAAGAAATGTACTCTGCGGACCCATCAAACCCCGAGACCTTGCCATCTTTCAATGAGAAGAACGCCATGGTGGGGCGCTTCCCTCCCTTAATGCAAAATAGCACTGTTCCTTTCTCTACCACTTCCCCTTCTGCAATCTCGAAATTACTCACTGATTTATAGACACCGTTCTTACGAATTGCCATTTTGCTATCCTTCCATTGTCTTGTGGAGCAAACTTCACAACCCCGTTAGTGATGCAAGGAAAATAGCAACGGTCGGAGAATCCGGAACCCTTCCTCAGAGACTACCGCTCGGCGCACTTCAGTTGCATAAATACAGAAATCATGGTCGCGCCCTCTTTAAGCGATAAATTAGAGAGCTTTGAGTTGGGTTCTGGATCTCAAGCTGCAGTGTAGGATGTCGATAACAAGATTACCCCTAGAAATGGAACGACAGATAATGGGCAAAGAAGAAGTTATGTTGACTCAAAGAAAGCGCGCCGCGATGGAGCTGGTGCTGTCGTATAACCGCATGCAGCGGGTATCGCAGGGGTTGTTGGGCGATGTAGTAGAGGCTTCGCCAGCGATGGATCCACACAACCCACCGCCGCTGGAAACCATTATCGAACACATCAAGCATCTGGCGAATGATCTCCAAGGGAGTGGTGGGGCTTATGCCGAGGGAAAATGAACTCCTGCCACAGGAGTTGGTCTCGATGCCGAGCCGTGAGACGTGGCGCCGAGTAGCCAGCCAACACCCGCGTGACTTTTCTTCTCGTGCCGGTCATGCCAAGCAAGCCTTTGCGGATGTTTTCGGGCTCATGCAGCCAGGCGATATGGACTTCATGTCTCTGCCTGCTTCTCCCCGGGAGCGTGCGGCTAAACTGGGCACCTTGCTCGAACAGACCCGCCGCCAGCTTGTCACGATGAAGTCCTCGTATGCTCGCCTGCACGAACAAGGGCCCTGGGCGATGCGCAGAGACGACCTTTTCAAGACGGCTGCAGGACCTCTGAGGGCCTACTCGCTGGCCTTGGAACATCACTATCGACGACTGGAGCATTTGGTGATCAAGGCGAATCGACTGCGTGCCTATCTGGATGAGACCGAATCTCGGGCTCTCCGGCAGCATCATAAGGAAGGTGGCAGGTGAGGCCTGTAGCAAGAAAACGACGAGTGACATGGAGGCGTGTCGCCAAGGCGTCTGCCGACCTGATCAGGGTGCCCGTCGTGGCGTCAGCGATCGCGGTGGTGCCGCAGGTGGCTACTGGCGCCAGCAACACTGCCCCGGCAACCTTCATGGATGCGGTAGAAGGCTTCGTCATACCCGAACAGGTGCAAGCCAACGATCCCTGGATGCACATCGATCTGGTAAGCCGGAATCTGGTGCTGCTGCGAGGCCAGCGCCGAGTTGAGGCGATCCCCTACATCGCCTATGGCAAGGGAGGCTATCGGCGACTGAGGATGCGAGGCAGTCAGCAAACCCCTGTTGGCCGATTCCGCATCCAGAGGGTCAACCACCAGAGCAAGTTTCGGACGTTCCTGGAATTTGACTACCCGACGCCAAACGCGGCGTGGGCTGCGAATGCCATGGGGCTGCTGAGCGATCGGACCTACCGTGGCTTTCAGGCATACCGCGAAAAGCACGATGCCTCACCTCCCGATACCCGGCTCGGTGGTCATATCGGGATCCACGGCCTCGGAAGCTCACCCGAGTGGATACACAAGCGCCGGGACTGGACGGAGGGGTGTATCGCCGTGACCAATAACGAGATCGATCTCATTGAGCGCTGGCTGGATATTGGCTCGACGGTGGTGATCCGCGGGTAACGGAGGGGCTTAGCCCCTCCTCCGCGGCATCGAGTCATCAGCCTCGTTCAGTCTCCTGCAGCGCCATGAAGCACTTCGCGGATCATCTCGATGCGCTTTGGCCCCATCCCCTGGACCTTGCGTAGCTCAGCGTCAGAGGCCGCGACTATGGTCGCCAAAGAGCCAAAGTAATCCGATAAGCGCCGGGCCAGATTGGCACTCACACCCGGCAACGTCTCTCTGCGCCATTTACTTTTCCCTCGAGTACGAAGGAGAGCTGGTCACGCTGCTGCCGAGGTTTCTTGCCTCGCAAGGGCGGCTCGTATCCCAACCCAGAGCGATCGTGAGTCGCTAGCTTGAGGACCATATAAGCAGTATGCGTGAGCGAGTAGGTGGTCAGGACGTTCATTTTCTGCAGGGTGATCAGATAGGACAACATGCCATCGACCGCCTGGTCGAGCATGCCCCGAGAGTGCTCATGGGCGCAGCCTTCGAGCAACACGATGGGGACAATATCCTCCGCGAGCCGCATCTTCTCACTCTGGAAAAATAGGCGGTGATCATCATCAACCACCGAGGCCTCGAAATCCGTCCTCGCTCCAGTGTCGTTGCAGCACTTCCGCTCGATGACGTATTGAGTGCTCTGCCCCTAGATCTCGATATCCCCGAGCGCCAGCTCCACTCGCTGACAGCCGGGTGCTCGGGCGAGAGCGTGCAGGGGATCGGTTGCTGGGAGACGAGCCAGGCTTCTTTGCGGCCCCCCTGCCCTGGGCTGCCGGCTGCGCGGCTGCGTACTGCTCGAACACGGCGAATGGCACGTCCTCGATATTGTCGCCGTCGGCTAGAAGCCCCACGTCCAATAGAGTGCCTTCAAGATCGGCGCGGTATGCCGTGGCCACGCTTAGCTGGACACCATCACCATTGGGCTGCACGTAGGCTTTCTCACCCTTGGAGAGGAACGGCAGGTCATTGAAATATGCCCGCCTGACACGGGTATTTCTCGGGTGCTGCCAGATCCCTATGCGCATCACTGCGTCCTTTTGGCGTGAATTGCTGAAGGATAGCGTATCCCCGCCGAGAACGGCGCGGCATATAGTCCGCATCGACATTCGCCGGCATGGGGCAGCATCAACGATTGTCGTTGTAGAGACCGTGGCGCTCATTGCATTGAGTGAAGTAGTCCGTACCGATCATCATCGGCACATACTCCAAGCCGTTCCCTAGATCACCTGCGTGTCCAAATATGAGGCTGCCATCAGGTCTTTTTCCAACCTGCTCTGCATAGGACGCTGGCAGAGTTATATCCAGGATTTCCATACTGGGAAGTGTGAGCCACACATGAAACTGGCGGATATTTTCCTGGCACCCCTCTTCGAGATGTGCTCGAAAGTCTTCCTCCTCACGGAAAAAGTAGGTGTCATTATTTCTCAGATCGCGGACATGGCCGATCGTCACCACCGGCTCTACACCAATGATCCCGCGCAAAACTGGCGCCACAATCTGATGCACAGGCAGGCATTGATTAACCAAATCCTGCGAGGTCCACTTACTGGAAAGCGGCTGCAAATCTGCAATAAAGCTATGCATGGCTTCATTAGTCAGCAGCGGGCCAGAGGGATTGTTTGGCGCGAAAGCTGGAAGCTTCAACCCCAGTCGCAGCGTGCGCTCTTGAGCCTCCTTGAAGTATTCGAGGTATGACACATCGCATCCTTGTCTAATAATGGCTTTTGGGGTGGTTTGCTGGCTTTGTCAGACGACCTTCCGACTCTGCCCCAGGCTCTCGGCCTTCGCATGTGCCGCTCGCAGTTGCTCGCATGTCCAGGGCGCTCGCCCCACGACTCGACACTGCCCGACCCCGACAATCAGGGCCTGCGGTCCACTCAGCGCCAGGTGTGTCGCTTCATTGCGCGGACAGAACGCCATCGACGATTCGTAGCCTGCGCCGAAGATCTCCTCCAGCCCAGTATCCGTGGCCATCTCGGTCTCGGTCAGCATCTTCATGTAGGCTGCCACTCTGTAGAGCTGTTCCTCGACCTGCCCGTGCTGCACCAGCGCTCCGGCACACGGCGCGATCGTAGTGATATCGGCGCCTAGATCACTCTTCCTCTCTGTTCGCATTCAGTCCTCCTCCTTGTGTCATGACGGCCATCTTCTCACGTTCGATGGCATTCGATTCTTCCAGTGCATCGGCCAGCCTACCAAGCTCTTGAGCAATTTTTGGCATCGTAACTTCGTAGTGGCGACGACCTAACATGGTTCGGAAAAACTCGGGCATTGCTTTTCTCCTTCCTGTTGACGGCACCAACTTAGCAAGTCGCTTTCGATCGGGAAGGCTGCGGAGGAAGAAAATCAGGGAAAGGCATGGGAGCGGAACGAGGCTGGCGCCTAGCCTCGCTCAAAATTGGCTCAAGGGTTAGTCCAGGAACCGAAGCGTAGAGTAGGTGATCTGATGTTCTGCAATGACTGCAAAGGAAACGTCGCAGTTGCTACACCGCAGATGAATCATTTGTCCGTCCTCCACCTCTCCCCTATCGCTGGTATCCCGAACCAGACAACGGGGGCACGTCGGCAACCCCTGATCTTCCCCCCCTTCCACGTATTCGAACTCGGGATCTTGTGCCGGCGCCACGTTGGATGGTGTATGAGCTCTTGTCTCGTGGCTATTTGCCTTGTCGAAGTCGACTGTCGTCATCGTCATATCGCACCTCTCCGTTCGTTTTTCCAGGATGGATCCCGCCATGGGGAGTGGAAGCCGCGCCCCTTTATCTTGAAGCGCAGCCGTGATCGCGACCCTTATGAGGTAGGTGCGCCCTTCTCAAGCCATACGTTGTATCCGGCCTCATCCAGCACCCGGACGCTGCCTCCCTTCTCATTGATCTGCTCAGCCTTCCTCAGCTTGCTGCCAGCCTTCTCACCAGCGACGAGGATAGTGGTCTTGCCATTCACGGCGCTCTGTACCTGAGCCCCCATAGCCTGAGCCTGAGCTTCCATGTCCTTGCGCTTCGCCCCCAACATGGTGCCGGTGAAGACAATGTTCTGACCGGCCAATAGTGCGCTCCCACCGCCCTCGGAAGAGGGGGCTGCGTCTGACTCCAGGGTGAAGCCCAGATCGAGCATGTGGCTGATGAGCGGCCACATATCACGCAGCGACGAGGCGATGGCGGGAGAAGTCTTGGGACCGAATCCGTCGATGGCGGCAACCTGCTCCGCCGTGACGCAGTGCAGGGCCTCGATCGGCACTTCCCGCAGCAGCTTGCGAGAATCACCGCGGCCCAGATGGCGGATACCGAAGGCAGCAAGCCAACGCCACTCCATCACCGGCTCGGTGCGGCTGCGCTCCAGCTGCTGGACAAGGTTCGCTGACTGACCCGGGCCAAAGCCCAGTTGAGCGAAGTCCTCCTCGCCCATCGCATAGATCTCCGGCAGCTCGGTAATTCCCGCATCGACCAGCTTGGCGATCGTCTCGCGACCAAACAGGTCCACGTTGCCGAGAATGTCGAACCAGTGACGCAGGCGAGACTCTGCCTGGGCCACACAGGTCGCCGTGTTCGGGCACGCCATGTGTTCGCCCTCTGCCACCGCTTCGGTGCCACATGACGGGCAATGAGTGACTTCCAGCGGTTCGTCGGCCGCTTCAACAACCTCCACGATCTTGGGAATCACTTCACCACTTCTCACGAAGCGTGCCTTCGCGCCCTTGCCCAAACCCAGCGCCAGCAGGTTTTTGGCCGTGTGCGCGGTGGCCTTGGAGACGGTGGCCCCGGACAGCACGACCGGGCTGATCAGGAGTGTGGGGATGATGCGGCCCGTCCTGCCGGTCGTCAGCCGGATATCCTCGACCGTCGAGACTGCGGTTTCCCCCTGCCTTTTGATGGCCAGCACGCCGCGCTCATGGTGGCTCGTCGCTCCCATGGCCTGGCGCAGCTCCTCGTGGGCAACCTCGACCACGACGCCGTCAGTTTCGTAGGGAATGCCTTCAATCACGCGATCGTAGAGGCTTTCCCAGTCGTTGCTGAGTTGATCTGCCGTGACCATGGTCTCCGGCAGGTCTGCAAAGGGCACGAACCGCACGGCACCGGCCTTCAGCGCCAGCTGATGATGCGGCTTGACGCTATCGGCACTGACAAAGCCTGCCACCATGTTGCGGGCATGCTCTTGATCATGCTCGGTGCCCTTGCCCAGGTACTGGTGGAAGAAGTCGGCCTCGCAGACGATCTCGCCGCGCCCCAAGCCGCGCCCACCCTGCATGACCACGCCAAGGTCGATGATCCGCGTGATGTCCTGCCCCTGCAGGCCATCGCCACGGGTGACGAGGCGCTTGCCGCTGTCGTGCCCGGCAATCCCGTCCAGCTTTGCCGTCAGACGGAATGTCAGGCTCTCTGGCGCGATCCCTTGCTCGCCGGCAGCACGGGCCACCTGCTGAAGGTAGCGGTCTACGGCTTGTTGATCGTAGGCCTTGGCGGTCGAGAGAAGCGGCCTCTCATGTTTCACCGTGGGCAGGTTGAGCGGCAGGGCTTCCGGCTCGACAGCGGTTAGAAACGGATGCTCGGGTTCCTGCTGCGCCAGCGCTTTGATGAAGACCTGATCATAGACCTCATCGCTGACCATGGGCTCGCCGCGACGATAGGCGACGTTCAGGGCCTGGCATACCTCAGCAAGGGACCCGGCTGATTCCAGCAGTGCCTCGACGGCAAGGTTGCCCTCGATGAGATGCCGATTCGGCAGGGAAATGGGGTGAGTAGAGAGTGCTTCTGTGTGGGCGATGGCTGTCATGGATACTGTCTCGTTTTGATGGGTGTTATGGCTGTTGCCTGCCCGAACAGAATGACAAGTGACGCGGATTTCGGAACCCAAATCCGGGGATTGATGTTCCATAATTCGCTCTAATAGGGTCGTACTACAACAGATGCAGTGCCGGTATGAGTGCAACTTCACACGCTTTTATAGCCCCCATCGTGACACGCCCTCTGGCGCCCTTTTGGAAGCCAGTGTGAGGCAAGCGCAGAACGGAAAAAGCCCTGAGTCGATGCCAGGGCTTTGAAGGTATGCTGAAGCGAGGACGCCGGGCGGAAATCGAGTCACGCCCGGCAGCCCCGTCAGCGGAGAACCTGTTGCAGGCTTTCCTGAACGTCGCTGGTCGTCATCCCCTCCCGCAAGGTCAGTCGCGAGAAGATTTCGTCCATCCCGGTCATCTCGGCGAACATCGATCCCAGCCCCCGGGCCTTCGTGTCTCGCTTCACCAAGATGTCCAGCACTCCGCCTGCTGAGGGCAAGAAGGCCACCTCGACCTCATCCAGGTGATCGAACCCGGCGCCGCGGCGCGGCTTGAACTCGAACTCTTGGACGCAGCCAGTCAGTGCGTTCATCTTCCACGCTTTCAGGGGTGCCTCAGTCAGCGTGAACCCGAGCCGCTCCATGGCACCGAGGACCGCCTGATGGATGTCTCCGGGCTGGATGCTGAGTGCATCTCGGTCACGCGGGTCGATGGCCATCGCCACATCGGCCCGGGTTGCCAGCCATGTCTTGGGCTGCTGGCGACCAATGGGCAGCGGCGCCAGCAAGGGCATGGGGATTTCAAAGTCTATGGATAGGGTGTCGCCGGGCTCGACGGTCATCGGCTCGGAGATCGGCAGGGTCGCCCACGTATGCGGCACCTTCACTGTCTCGTCATCGACCTCTTTCTCGACATAGCTCACCAGGTCGAGGTGCAAAGCGGACAAATCCTGGCTCACGTTCCCGCCTTGAAGGTGAATCTTGCCAATCAATGTTTCACCGGCACGCACAGTATCGCTCTCCAGCACGGCATCAACCTTTGTGTTGCCGATTCCTACTGCGGCCATTACTTTCCCAAGCATCCAGCGCTCCCGTTTTCTTTTGACAGTGAATGGAGAACAAGTCATTGCTGCAAGACTTGCAATCGAGCAACGAGGGTCAATTTGAAATGACCATATCACTGGCTTAGGTCACTGCTCCATCATGTTGAGTATTGGAGATAGAGGTATCTTATCGCCTCTCCATTGCTGCGGTGAAGTGAGGAAGGAAATAACCACTCTGTTCTGCATTGATGGCTTGGGTGTTATACCGTGGGATGAAAATTGAGGGCATAACCGTACAATCCCCTGCGCTCATGATAACTTATTTCGCGTCCATCATAGGATTGCTAGGCTTTAGATATGATCTCGCACAACGCCTCTGAAGTTACCGACCTACAGCGCCACCGGCTGCGCGTTTACCAGCCTAGTCTTGTCATCCCACAGAGCATGAAAGCTACCGCCCTGCCGGATGCCTTGTTTTTTCGGTGCAGAGAATGTCAAGAAGTGCTGCCCGTTTACAGGTTTCCACGACAGAAGAAGACCTTTTTTGGAATCCAAGAGACATGCCAGGGCTGTCGATCGAACCGTCTCAGAGAGCACAAAAAAGAGACGAAAGAGGCGAGTAAGGAATGCGTCACCTGTGAGCAGATAAAACCGACGAGAGAATTCCAAAAAGACATCAATACCCCCGACGGCAGGATGGCGTCATGCCGAAGCTGTCACCTCCACCGGACTCGTGAGTATCGCAAAAAACTTCTGAACGACCCCGAGAGGATTGCTGCTTATCGCCGGAAACAGACTATCCGCACCGCCTTTCACCATGGCATCGATGTTCCTGATAACAACATCAAGACATGTAGCTCATGCAAAGAGCCGAAAATACTCGAAGATTTCTATAAATCTCGATCAAGCCCGGATGGTCATGCGAGTCATTGCATTGCATGCCAAAAAAAGAGAAATTCGACGGCCAGAGATCCTCGTGAGGTGGCCCGCTATCGCCGAGATCGATCGGAGAAATTGGCCGAAGAACTGGGCATACCTCTGCCAACGCATGACATCAAGCGATGCAGCAACTGCCGAAAGGCTCTCCCATTGCATGAGTTTCACAAGAGCCCCAGCAGCCCAGACGAAAAGAATAGCCAATGTGTTTCTTGCCGGCGCAGGCTGAAGCGCTGACGCGCCAAGTGTGCAGCTTCCATCGAGGATGAGTAACGTGACACTAGCCCCTGAGAAGCGCGAAATCATTGCCCAGATCATGGCGCCGGCACGGCCTGACCATGGCGCCTCCCGGTTCTTCCCGATCACCGCTGGCCCGGGGACGGGAAAATCCGTCCTGATCACTGAGCTGGCGCGGCTGGCCTCCGATCGGAGAATCCTCTTCCTCTCGAAGAGCCGCAACATCGCAGACCGGGCCAGACTGTCGCTGCCGGAGAGCGTCCGCGTCACGACGCTGTACGGCCAAGCACTGTCGTTCGTTCATCACCGGTTTCAGGACAAGATCCGGCGCCAGGGCAATCGCATGTTCAGCCGCATCCCCCTTCGCGCCATCACGGAAAGCGGGTATGTCCATACTTCCCGGGAGGCCCATGGGGCTCGTGCGGCCGTCGAAGGCTGGATCTTCACCACTCGCGCCGTGCCGGATGAGGGTGACATCCCGCAAGAACTGCATCAGGAGCTAGGCAAGGATGGCCTGAAGCGGGCCGTGACAGGCGCCCGTGCCGTGGCCACCAGCCAGGGCAATCCTGATACCGACATCATCCCCCTGACCTACGACTTCATCATTCGCGAGTGGGCGCTCTCCCGGGGCACGATCCGCGTTCCCGACACCAAGGGCGGGAGTGGTGAATACCAGGAGGTGTCGCCGCTGTCCGGCAACGACATCGTGGTGGTCGAGGAAGCTCAGGATTGCCCCCCGGTCGTGTTCTCGTTCCTGAGGCGCCAGCGCATCGATCTGGTGATGCTCGGCGACCCGTATCAATCCTTGCAGCCTTCGCTGGGATCGTCCGGTGGTGTCCTTTCTCCGCTGCTGGGCGAACCTGAGGCGCCGACCGACATGGCCTTGTCCGAGTCCTACCGCTTCGGCGCTCCGGTTGCGGAGCTGCTCAATGCACTGACCCATCATGTGGCCGGAGATACCGATCCCAGCAGGGTCACTGGGCTTGGCCGCTCCTCCGTGTTCACTCCCAATCGGCGCGAGTATCTGGAGCAGCATGGGCTCCACTACACCCTCATCGCCCGATCGGTGAAGCCCCTCCTGGGCGAAGCAGTAATGATGGCGTCCCGTGGGGCCGAGATTGCCTGGGTCGATGGCATTCGCAACTACAGCATCGAGACCTTCCGTGACCTCATGGCCATCGGCATGCGTGAAACTGGCATCGTCCCAGAGGCAGAGCTCTCGTATCGCCGTGACCTGAAAGGGCTGAATACCCTGGCGGAAGCTCATCACCGTTTCTCGGCACAGAAGGACATGCACACTGTCGGCCTGATCGACCTCTGCATAGAGCTGCAAGCCCATCAGGTGGACTACCTGCGCGTCGCGGACCGGCTGATCCTCAAGGACGCCCAGCGGCAGGACGCACTGATCCGAGACTGGCGGAACCCGCCAGCCCGGCATGTCACCGTGACAACCACAACTCGCGCCAAGGGCTCAGAATTCGACCGTGTCGTGCTCAGTGGCGATCTTGTACCGCCACGCCTGCTGGCGCCGGGAAAAATGAACCTCCAGCGACAAGCGGGCCTGAATCACCTCTATACCGCCATCTCTCGGGCGACCTACGAGGTGGTGATTCCACAAGGGCTGGTCGACTGGCTCAATGAAATGGGCTTCGGGAAAAAACGGCCGGCGTTGGCCAGCAATCAGGTCGCATCCAACGAAACCGTCGAGACGCCGCTATGGCATCCCCAATTCGGCCCCTCCCCTCAGATCATGCTGGAGATGGTGCCGGATAACCGGCTGAGGAGGATGAGTGCGCAGCAAGAGTCCTTTACGCCGACGTTTCGTGGCGACCCGGCTGGAGCCTCGCTTCGTGCTTTTGAAGAAGAGCTGGCGCGGCAGTCAGAAGCCAAGCCCTCAGGCCCCGATGCCCTGAGAGCGGCGCTGGGCAGGCGCCCAAGGCGCAAGAGAGCATAATCGCAAGGAGAGCGACCATGGCAGGAACCTTCATCGTTGTTCTATGGGTAACGTGCGGGCTGATGGCGCCGTTGCAGCTGATAGCGATCCACTACCATCGGAGACAGATGTCCCCGCTACAAACACGCCTGTACGATTTCTCCCGCGCTGGCAGCTGGATTATGTCCGGCACCCTCTACGCAGGGTTTGTGGCTGACTGGCTGGCCAGCAAATTGCCAGGCCGGTTCGCGTCTCTCGCCGACCTGATGAGCTTTCAAGGAGTGAGCCTGTTCATGCTGGGGGCGCTTGCCACACCGCTGCTGTCAGCCTGTGCTCTGGGGCTGGCGCGGTATCCGTTTGGTGGCAGGCGAGCTGATACTTAGCGGGATCGGCGGCCCAGCGACATCATGGCCTGAAGCTTTGCGATGTAGGCTTGGGCTTCTGCCACCGTGACGCCCTGCTTCAGCTCACCCATCATGACGGCCTGCTGAAGCACATCGAGCTCTTGCTGCCAGTAATGGGCCGCATTGGCATACAGATCCTTGACGCTCATTCCGTGAGCCTCGCGGCTGATGGCCTTCAGGCGCCGCCCGTTCTGCAGGGCCTTGCCAGCGTCGGCGAGCTTGTAGTCATAGATTGCGAAGACCAGAGCCTGTTGGAAAGCCTCTTCTTCGAGTGTGCCTGCCGGCACAGACGACTTCATGTCCTCAATGGACTCCTGGAATGCCGAAGCGCTGGTGAGATCCAAGGTGGGCGCCTGGCTGGCTTGCACGCTTCCTACCGAGATCAACCCCGCTGTCAGTACGGCCGACAGTAAGGCTTTAGTGTTCTTTCGCATTAACCGAGAAATCCGATTGTTGTAGGACACGAATGATCTCTCTCAATAACTGATCATCAATATTGAACTCGCCCATCAACTGGGTGAGCTGTTCATGAAACTGGTTATCACGTCGTTCAGACTCTACGAGAGCCGTTTTGACCCCCGCTGATTCGCTTTGCCCCTTATCAAGCTTGCGTAGCTCTTCAGCAAGCTGGCGCTCGAGTGCATTGAAGTCATGGAGCTTTCTTCGTTCTTTCTGCAGCCCCTTGTCACCACGATCTGCCTGAATCATCATTCTCCCCCATGGAGATCAAAAGTACCAGTTTAACTGGAATTTTCTCGTTCCTTTCGGAACTTAACATACAGTCATGTAATCGCAGAGTGTGCCTGTTACTTTTACAGGATGTTATCACATTACTATCAGGGCGCTGACCGAGGAGAACGCAAGCAATCATGCGCATCGAACGTTTCAAAGTGCTGGAAGATCCCACGAATGGTGAGCGCGTTACGACTCTGCGCAAAATGGACTCCCGGCACAAAATGGCCAAATCAGCCATCCATGCGCTGGGGATGCTCCCCTTTCTCCATGTTGCACAGAGCCTTTATGCCACCAGTCCTGCCATGTCCCTTGCAGCAGTGGTTCTGGGGTTGGTGGCCGTCGTCATGGTCGCTTCATTGTTGGTCGGCATGCTGATGCCGAACGGGATCCTCTGGAAGTCCGGTGACGCTATTGGCCTGGTTGGTGTAGGCTCTCGCAACATTGAACGCATGGCGGCAGAGGCGCTACAGGCCTATAACAATGCCAACAACATCACGACCCATGAAGTGGTGACCTTCAACGTCGAGCCGAAGCATTGGAACGAAGTGGCTCGTGTCGCATCCGTCTCGAAAGAACGGCTCAGGGAGCTCGCTGCCCGCTAACCGGGCCCAGTCCTCCCTGCCAAGGAGGCCCGCCCATCAAATTGCCTCCCGTCAGGTGCATCATGAACGATAGGAATCAGCAAGACAGTACATCGACGGTCTACCTGACGGCCTTCGAGCTACGCAAAGAAATCGGGCGCTTCCAGGTCTCACCCTTCCCTGCCTGGAGCCCAGACGACATCGAATGGCTACGGGGCATGGATGATGCCTCTGGGGACTATGGGGACGTGGCGGATCCACGGCCTCCCGTTAGCCTGCCTCCCCGCATTGGTACTGCGGAAGTCCAGTTGGCTTTGTTCAACTGATACTCGCCGTTGCATTCTGTGTTGCAATAAAACCGCCTTTTTTAGCCTGTAAACAGGGTTCTCGATTCTTCGAGATGAGATAGGGTGCCCCTGAAATCCCCCATGTAAGGACACTCTAATGCTTAACCATAAGCTCGCCTTGCCGATCACTGCCGGCGCTGTCGCTCTGATCCTGTCCGGCTGCGCCGGCCCCTCCATGAAAGACCTCGCTGAAGACCGCGCCGAAGCCGATGCCGTAGCGGCAGATGCAGCCGAAGAACGTCGTGATCGCCAGCAAGAAGTCAATGAGGAGTATCTCGGCGCCGTGCCCAACTGGGCACTCGAGCCCCCGACGCAGGATCCGAACTTCATCTATGCCGTGGGCATGGCTGACTCCGGCAAGATGGCGCTGGCGCTTCGTCAGGCGAAGCTGGTTGGCGACTTCAACCTCGCCCAGGAGATTAAGCAGGAACTGTCCGGCATGGAGAAGCAGTATGCCAGCGAGACCAATACGGGTACCGCGCAGTCACAGTACACCCTGGTGATCGACCGGTTCGTTGAACGCGTGAACCTGCAAGGCCAAGAAGTCGTGCACCAGGAAGTGGTGCCGATCGATGGGCGCTTCCACGCCTTCACCCTGGTCCGGATGCCGATGGACGCCCTGATCGCAGCGGCGGCCGAGGCTGAGGGCCAGCAAGTGCAGGACTCTGCTCAAGCGGCCTATGACGAACTGCAGAAGCGCCTGGAGCACCGCCGTGCCCAGCGCCTCGAGGAAGAGCAAGCAAGTGGCGCTCAAGTCAGTGCCGCGGCCACTACCAGCGATGCTCAGTCCCTCTGAGCCTGACTCACCCGTATGACGGCTGTTCTGTGACGCGGACACAGGTGGTCTCATGACCCGCCTCCGCTTCATGTTCTACCCAGGTCTCAGCCACGCGAACGGGGCGCATCTTCCCGCCACTGTAGGAACTGACACGAAGGGAATGGCGATTTCCTTCGTTATCGAGCCTCTCATGGCCATAGATACGATCTGCCTCGCGCTCGCGAACGATCGCCGCGCGGGCCTTGATCACCGCAATGCGGTCTGCGCGTTCAGCGCTAGATGCCACGCACGCAGTGCCGTGCCAGGCACCGTTGTTGAAATCAGCTGCGGAGGAGTCAGCCAGTGCCTGGCCTCCCAGGATCAGGGCCGCTGACGCAGTCAGGCCCATGGTGATTGCTCGGATCATTTCTTACCTCACACACATTGGAGTACGTCATGTTTCGCCTCTTCGTGGCTCTGTTCATGTTGTTCCCAGTTATTGCGAGCGCCTCTCCATCCTGGACAAAGCGCTATACGGTCGATTTTCGACTCGGTGATTCTGATAGCAGACTCGATGCACGACATGCCGCCATTGAAGACATCAAGCTTCAAGCTGCGGCTGAGTCAGAGTCCTATGTACACTCAACGCTGACCTATGAGTCTGGAGAACTCAAGGAGAGAGAGCAGATCGTCTCGGCGACGATGGTCCTTCTGGATAACATCGAGGAGACTTTCGGTCTCACTTCCTCTGGCCAACAGGTACTCAAACTCAGTGCCGATGCCACCCTGGATGATCGCCTGCTTGATCGGCGAATTGATGCTCTCATTGAGCGAGAGTCCCAGGTAGAAACATCAGCTCGGCAGAGTAGTGGCAGTCCTCTTATGCCTTCGTATTCGCCACCCACCCAATCGTCTACCGGTGACCCTGTGACCGTGTATGACGAGTTGAGTTCATACAGCGATGAGCAATTCGAAAACAACGAAGTTGGCAAGGAATCAATTTCACTCGAATCCTTTACCACATCAGTATCCGATTCAGAGTTTCAGTATTTTCTGGAAAAGCAGCTCATTCCCCGCGTGACGGAGAAAGGTGTGTCCATCACGCCCTCATCGGTGCGTAAAGAGGGCGAACAAGTAGCCCTTTCCTTCTACTTGGACTGGGAACTGCCTCTGGACACCTTACGGGACTGGGTGACTGATCACCTCCGACTCGAAAAAAATGAGTTCCGGATCAAGAATTCTACAGGATACGTGGTCAACCTCGAGCGGGCTCGATCCAATAATGCAAAATCCCCCGACAGCGCCTTTTATGCGAACACGCTAGCAGAGTGGAGCGGTTACCTTGTGGTAACCATCAACAACAGCTCCGGTGATGAAAGCGAGGTGTACCGCGCGCCATTCTGGTTCGCGACGAAATATGATCAGTGTGAAGTAAAGCCAGATACAGAAGTCGTGGGCAATGTGGATGAAGCGAGAAGACTATGCATGTTGCACAACGAGTATCTTGCCTTCTCAGAGAATAGAGAACCTGAACATGCCGTCACGCTCGCCTTGAGCAAACAGGAGTATGAAGCCACGGAAGGAATAAGTGCTCACATTGAGTGGGAGAAGTAACTCGTTAGCATCAAGATTTACAACTTCATTGATTTCCTTCAGGCACCAATATGGTGCCTTTTGTGTTCCAATAAAACGGAAATACCTCTCCACTCACCTCGCGAAGTTACCTTCCCGATCGGATTCCCCTTGCTAACGTATTGGCATCACTTGTCGAGGGGTATCACCCATGAAGCTACATCCGTTAGATGTCATCACCGTTGCACATGACGGCCCAGCAAAGCTGCCTTCAGGCGACATTATTGGCCGCTCTCAGCGAATACTGGTCGAAAAAACGTCACCGCGCTTGCGGCTTGCCTATATCTGCAATGGTGCGATTTCCCGATACGCCTGTGATGCCCATTCTCTACTTCAGAGGTTCCAGGCTATCCATGCCGTTCCTCTCGGCTTTCCGGTGGAACTTGGAGGTTGGCATGTCATGCGACGCGCGCATTTTCCTGAAGATTCTCACGAGACTACTGCATATCAACTGACGCTCGCCTACGAGAACGAACCGGCTGTACACGCACAGAATCATGGCCGAGGCGATGAAGACCTCATCCTCGGCATTGGAGTCCGCGGATCCAAGCATCGGTTGATCTCATCGTTTCGATACCTGCTCAAGCGCATGGAGCATGAAGGGCTTGTTGATCCTGTGATCGCAGCTTCGATTAGCCCTGATAGCGGGAAGATTCTGGACCTGTTCCTGCCATTCATCAGCAGTGGCTTGTACTTGATCCATCCGCTCGACCAGTGCGCTCGAGATCTTTCTCCTCTCCTCTCAGAAGAGGCCTATGGAGACGTGGCGACCAACCTCACCGCAGGAGCAAACCATGATTGATGTGACGGCCCCCATGGAGCAGTGGGCAGAATTGACGGAAATGTACTCCGCGCCGCAGCTAGTGGGGAGCAAGCCCGAGAAAGGCCCTGCCAGCGTCAAGTCTCAGGTGTTCCGTGGCCATCGCTATACCGCGATCGGAATCATGTACGGCCCCTATGGCGGAAGAACCAACCCCGTGATCAATGCGTACCGCCTGGCATTGCCTTCTCAGTTCGATGGGGAGATGAGACGGGAGTATCACGACGAGCAAGCCATTGTCGATGGCCGTCGAGCGCGAGGCGACCACACCGGCCTCCTGGTGAAGGCAGCTGGCACCACGATGGTCTGTGCGACGCCAGTCAACATCCTTCAGGGGCTGCCCGGCACGCCTGTCGTGGATATCAGCCTGGCGAAGGTCTCGGAAAAGCAGCGCCGTGGGACTGGCTGGCGTGCCCGGCACGCCGGGGGTGTTGTGACGTGGCATTCCCTGGCCGGGCACCCGGTCGTGCGATACGAGGGACCGGACATCGCCCCGCACCAGTGCTTGATCTGGTCGCCCGATGGCAATGCAATGCACGACATGCACCTTGCCAGCAGCTTCCCGCTCGAGCCGCTGGCCGACATCCGCGAGGCCTCAAGCAAGCCACACCCGCCCGCGGCCAATGACGAAAGTCAGCTGGCCCTCTTCGGCTGATGCATCGCCAGCAGGCATCCCAATAGGCAATCCACGCCTCTCGCGACATCGTCTTGTCCCATTGGGGGCTATGCCTTGGCATCTTCACTTCAAACATGAACGGTCACAACATGAACGCCAAGACAGCATCCCTGCAGGCCTCACGGGCATGGAAGACCCAGTTTTCTCTCGACTTCGCCGGCGAGCTGGTTGTCGATCTATTTGCCGGTGGCGGTGGCGCTTCGACTGGATTGGAAATGGGCCTGAATCGGCCAGTCGACATCGCTATCAACCATGACCCCGACGCCATCAGCATGCATGAGATCAACCACCCCGGTGCGACCCATTACCAATCGGATGTTTTCGAGGTCGATCCCCTATTGGCCACCAAGGGGCAGCCGGTCGGCCACTTTCATGCCTCGCCCGACTGTACCCACCATTCTCAGGCTCGGGGTGGGCAGCCCCGGAAGAAGGCCATCCGGTCGCTCAGCTGGGTCGTGCATAAGTGGGCGGGCAAGGTACGCCCTCGCGTAATCACACTGGAAAACGTCGAAGCGATGCTGGACTGGTCCCCTCTCCAGGCTAAACGCTGCAAGACCTCCGGGCGCGTGGTGAAGGTGGACGGCATGGTCGCCCGCCCCGGGGAACGTGTGCCGCTGCAGGAGCAGTTTCTGGTACCGGACAAGCGCCGTAAGGGACACAACTGGCAGCACTTCGTGCAGGGCCTGCGAGATATGGGCTACGAGGTGCAATGGCGGACGCTGCGAGCAAAGGACTACGGTGCCCCTACCCGCCGCGAGCGCCTGTTCCTGATTGCCCGCTGCGATGGTCAGCCGATCACCTGGCCTGAGCCGACGCACGCACTGCCAGAGGCCCGTCATGGACGGAAGCTTCCTGCCAAGGGCCAGCAGCTGCTCCATCACCGCTCTGCGGCGGACTGTATGGACTGGTCGATCCCCGTCCGAAGCGTGTTTACTCGAAAGCGCCCGCTGGCGGCAGCGACTCAGCGCCGGATCGCGCGAGGATTGTCCCGGTTTGTCTTGAACTGTGGTGAGCCCTTCATCCTGCCGATCGCCAACTGGAGTGCCGGAGAGGTCGTTCACTCCATCCAAGAACCACTCAGGACCATCACGGCATGGCCTCGAGGGGGTAGTTTCTCGGTGGTCGCGCCGACGATGATCCAGGTGGGCTATGGCGAGCGCAAAGGCCAGTCTCCGCGCTGCCTGGATCTGCACAAGCCCCTCGGGACTGTAGTAGCTGGTGGGGTGAAGCATGCGCTGTGCATGGGCTTCATGGCGCAGATGAACGGCGGGTACAACGAAACACCGGGCCACCACCTTAAGAAACCAATGAGCACGATTTGTGGACGGGGCACCCAGCAGCAGTTGGTCACTGCCCAAATGGCTCGCGTGGCACCCTGCTCTGCCCTGCCACACACCTCGGGGCAGCCGGCGCACCGGCAGCGCATTGACGGCCCCCTGCAGCCAACCATCCAGGCCATGGCCCTGCAGACTGCCGACTTCCTGATCCGCAACGGCGGGGCCGACGCCAGTCCCTGTGCCTCGATCGAGGACAAGCTGAAGCTGGTCACCATCTATCACCAGGAAGACACCTTCCTGCTCGTTGATATCGGTCTGCGCATGCTGGAACCGCGAGAGCTGTATCGCGCCCAGGGCTTCCCTGACAGCTACGTCATCGACCGCGGGCACGACGGCCGGAAGCTGACGAAAACAGCGCAGACACGAATGGTGGGCAACAGCGTGTCCCCACTGCCAATGGCTGCCATCGTCCGAGCTAATCATTCGGTCTCTCAGGTAGCCGAGAAGGTGGGGGCTGCATGATCCAACTGACTGAAGCCGACAACATGACCCCAGCGCCGGTGCTGCAGCACTCCCCCGAGGGAGTCAGGATCCAGCAGCATGCGATACAGCCGGCACGGGGCCGAGAACTCGACCTTCGATACAGAGATTGGCCGGGGCTCGACGTGGAGACACTTGCCCTTCAGGTCGCGGCTGCATGGTCGTCCCCACTGACCGCCTCGCTGGAGTCACCCCACCGCCTGGTCCCCGGGGAGGCTCGACAAGGCCGGCGAGGCTGCGTCGGCCACATCCTCGATGGACTGCGAGCGGATCTCCTATTCGAGCGGAAGCACCGGTCAGGCCAGCTCAAGACCTACTGTTACCCGGTTCTCTTTGTCGACCGGGTACTGGGCGGCTCGCACCGCCAGTTTCGCATCAACCAACAGCAGCCGCTTGGCCTCGCCTATGCCAAGGCGATCGCCCACTACGCCAAGATCCGAGGCCTCGACAAGGACGAGATTGGTACCGCCCTGTCACGAGCACCGCATCGCGGCCTCTTCCTCGACGTGATGACTCATCGCACCAGCCAGGGGTATTCCATCCCCCGGGAGCGCGTCATGGCCAAACTCGGGGTGGCGACTGCCGGCCTCGAGGATGTCTCGGCTGCCTAGTACGGTTGCACCTTCTCTCTCGGGACAGCCCATAGCATGTTGTGCTGGCATCTCGCGCCAGCGTCACGCCTATGGGCTGTTGTTTCACTAACACTCAGTTTGATAATAGAATTAACCTTCCCGAAAAACTCATCTCCTTTACGCTTATCCCCATCGAACACATGGCGGAGATAAGAGATGAGCAATATTGATTCCTTTGAAATGAAGTGCGAGCTATTCATTGCTATTCGCGATGTCGTAGAGGCACGCCACCAGTTCAAAGACGCCGTATCTTCATTTGAACGAAATGGCATAAAAGAAGGCTCTACTTACATGTCGGGTCTTGATACCCACTTTGAAAAGTTACTCCGCTCCTTCTTCGATGGCAAATGCCGAGACCTCACCGGAGAGCATGCCGACGGCACCCCCGCGAGCGTTGAGCTGAGCGACGACTACTACACCTTCGCTTCACGCCCTACCTTCCTGTATCGCGATTACGTCGTTGACGAGGAAGATACCGAAGGGCTGAGCCAGAAGGTACGGCAACACATCAAGGAAGCCGAGGATTCAGGTGATGCCTCACGGCAAGTCTCGGTGCTGTGCGACGCGCTGGAGTACCTTAACTGGGATGGGATCGAGGACGACCTGAAATCTCAGGTGGCCAGCTTGGCGACAGAGGGGTATCGCCAGGTGGCGAGTGATCTGGTGCGACACCTGAACATGAACAGCAGGTGGTATGCCCCCAAGCACAAAAGCGGACGCTTTATTTTCACCACCTGCAGCGTCAACTGGTCAGAAGGTTATCGCTTTCAAGATAACTTGATGAAAATTAACAATGCATTGGACATCGTGACGGAGAAATCTGGCTTTAACTTCGGGGATGCCATTAACGCCTTGTGGCATGCGATTCATGAGCTGACACCAAACAATGAATTTATCCCTTCTCGCACGTCATTCAACAAGGGGAAATGCTTCGGAATTGTCTGCTTTAAGAACAAGTATGAGTTTCAGTTTAACGACGCAGCATTTGAAGCCATTCAAGCCTTCGTGAACATGTACGGCGATGACCAGGCGATCGATGCCGTCATGGCGACTGCCGAACTTAGCCAGCCCAAGGCGGCGTAAGGGGGACATCATGACGAGCTGGCTGGATCTGGACGCGCTGAGTTCTCGAGGTAGCAAGGCCGCCAAGGCGACAAGCCTTGGCGAGCTCCACGCCAAGCGTGGCGAAACCCTGAGCCAATTCTTCACCCCGGCATGGGCCGTTCGGTATCTCTGGGACACCATCACTGGAGCGTTTCAGGAGGCCTCGTGCTATCGCCTACTGGACAACAGCATCGGGGCAGCCAGCATGTTCCGCTATGCCGACCCCGAGCAACACACTCTGCACGGCATCGATATCGACGCCGAGCTGGTCACCCAGGTCGCCGGCACCTTGGACGACGCCGGCTATCGCATCGACATCCAGCATGCCGGCATGCAGGACGTGGTCTTGGGACGCTACAGCGCGGCACTGATCAATCCGCCGTTCTCGATCCCGCTGGCCAGTCCGAACCTGACGCCATACGAGGGGGTGACGCACTACGGGCGCCACGGGCCTAACACCTCGGCCCTGTCTCATGAGTACGCGCTGGCACAAGCCCTGGCGCATGCCGACATCGTCGGTGCCCTCCTACCCCGCACCACGACCAACCGTCTCCTGTCCGGGGAATTCGGCGAGAAAGCCTATGGCCGACTCCGCGCGGTGTACTCCCTGCCGAGCGACACCTTCTCGGCCGAGCAGGTGGAGGCGGTCACCACCGATCTGCTCGTTTTCGGCAGTCACCGGAGGAGCGCCAGCCAAGCCATCGTTCGCGAGCGTATCGACCAGGACAGCCAGCCCGCAGGACTTGGCGGCCTGAGCTGCCGAACCGAAGCGCAACTTGGTGCGGCTCGCATCCGTCTTGTCGACATCGATGATACTGGCCCGGCGATCACCACCCCGGTGACCGGCGATCCACGCGTGACCATGACCCGGGCCGGTCGTGCGGTGAAGCTGGTTTTTCGTGATGGCGCAACCGAAGCCCGGGTGCTGAACGCCCTGATGATGAAACAGCTTATCTCCACTCATCATCACCGCTACCCGGCCAAGACCCACTATGCCGGCCAACTGCGTCTGAGCCTCGATGTCATCGCCATGCAAGAGGATCCGGGCGCTGCTCTGGATGAGCTGGCTGATATGATCGAGAGTGCCGGTGGTCAACCGGAAGTTACGGCGCAGCTGCGCAATGGACTGGCCTCAGTGGTCCACGAACACCGCAAGATGTCCGTTCCCTACGGCCGCGTCGTCTATCGCAAGGGCGCCCCAGACTTCCGCGCCACGGCTCGGAAGATGGGCATGATCAATCGCCAGCAGCGCGGTGCAGCGGTTGCCCCCGGGGAGGAGGTACAGGCCCAGCGAACAGAGCAGGGCTTCAATGTCACTACACCTCGAGGAGTTTTCCAGTGCGAGCATGACGCATTTCTCGCGCTGTTCGAGATCGAAGAGGATGCGGCCGGGGCGGACTATTGGGAGGAGGTTCACCCACCCATCAAGGCTCGATTCCCTCAGCAGATCGCCCAGCTCGAGCGTCGCGCCAAGGCCCGCGGCCTGGATCAGTGGCTGACTTGGGATTTCCAGCTTGAGGACTTGTGCGAACTTGCCTTCCGGCCTCGCGGTGGCATCTGTGGTTGGCAAATGGCGCTAGGGAAGACAAGGCTTGCGCTGGCGCTGGCCATCCTGCTCGAGGGACCGTCCCTGATCGTGGTCAAGTCGCGCTTGGTGGATGAGCTCTACCGCGAGCTGGAAACCCTCGGCGTGCCCGAGTCGAGCTATCAAGCTATCGAGGGGGCGGGAGACACGCACGAGTTGCGCAAGGTAAACATCATCTCCTACGACCGGCTCAAACGCCCGCTCGATCCCCGGTTGCCCAAGCTTACACTGGCAAAGCGGCTCAAGGGGCGGATCTCTAACGTCATTTGCGACGAGGGCGGTGTACTCTCGAATCTTCATTCGCAGCAGACCCGGGCACTCTGGCAGCTGGGCGGACGGCGCCGCTATGCCTTCGATGGCACGCCTATGGCCAATTATCCACGCGAGATGTTGCCGCTGGCGTCGTGGGCAGTGGGCGAAGAGCGCAGCTACCAGCCCTACTCTGTTTCAGGGGGGCATCTGGATGCCGCGCACTTCCGCAGCGCCGAGTTCCAGCAGACCGGCCGCCAGGCATTCCTCGACCATTTCGTTACGTTCGAATGGGCTACAAACGAGTTCCTGGACTCGGGCGTAGGAGCGAAGCGCGAGATCCCGAAGATTCGCAGCGGCAACGTACCTCGTTTTCGTCAGTGGATCGGGCCGCAGATCAAACGTCGTGTTCAGCAAGAGCCCGCGGTCGCAAAGCATGTTGCTTTTCCGGTGCCAACGCTACACGAGCCGATCTCCATTGATTGGGATCTCGATCACTTGATGCTGTATGTCGAAGCCGTAGAAGACTTCGCGAACTGGTACCGCGAGTATGCCCGCGAGCAAGACGAGAATGGCAAAGCCCTCAACCTGACCGTGATACTGGCCCGGCTTGAGGCCTGTTTCAAAGCCGCAAACGCGCCTCATACCGTCTCAGGCTTCTCTCGCCCTTACCACCCGCTGACCAGCAAGCAGCGTGCTTGTATCGAAATGGTCGAAAAGGAGGTGGCAAAAGGCCGGCGCCCGATCGTGTTTGCACGCAGTCCATCTGTGCTGTCTCGACTGAGCAAGGAGCTGGGCAAGCGCGGGGTATCCAATCTGGTGTTCACTGGGAAGGAGACCATCAAGAGACGCATGGCCAAGCTCAACGCCAATATCCGCGAGGGCGACGCCCAAGTCATGCTGGCGAGCCTTGGTGTCACCCAGGACGGCCTCAATCTCCCGCAACTGAACACCTTCATTTTCTACAACCGCTCTTTCAAATCACGACAAGAATTTCAGGCCATCTATAGGCTTATCCGACCAACGCAGGATAAGGACGTGTATGGCTACTTTCTCCACATGGCCGGGTCGATCGATGAGTACCAAGGCCAGTTGATCGAGTGGAAAATGCTGGCCAGCGAGGCAGGTCTTGATTATGGGGAAGCCATCAGCGACGAAAGTGAGTTCGTGCATTTCGATGCATTCTTCCGTGGCTTCATTGAAACGCTGCCAGACTTGAAAGCGCAGATTGAAGCCATGCGGGGGCAGCAAGTGGCCTGATTCCGAGCCAGCGGGACTGATCGGTATCTTCAGTGGTGCTGCAACCGAGAAAATCCATGGCATAGCCGGCGTGGGTCGGCGTGCCTTCCCGATCATGCCGCTATTGCTATGTTAGAGCTACATTTCCTCACTCAGGAGCACACACCCATGCGCTACATCATCAACCCCCATGGCCACTACTTCCATGTTGCTGATGCAGTCACGATGGAGAACGCCCCCTTCCCTGAATGCCGTCACTTCGATGACGAAAAGACGATGCTTGAGACGGTGGCTCGGGAACACTTGTTGGACATGGACGAAATAGAGGGCTCAACCTTTGAGGTCTTCCACGATGAGGCTGAAGGCTTGGTATGTGCCGACATGCGGGGCTGCACCGAACCGCTTGGTGCGAGCCTGCAGGACTACATCACGCATTACGCACTCTAACCCATCCAGCGCCACGGCCTCCCGTCTGGAGACCGCGCGAGGACATTGCCATGACGAACCAACCGCCCAGCAGGACCATCAAGAAACTCCTGATCGGGGACGACGGGACCATTACGATGCGCTTCAAGGGCGCCAGCCAGCTCGTGATTGCCCAAGCACTGGACATTAAACGTGACGCGGACGGTACGCCGGTATACCTCTGCCTAGATCGCCTGATTCACCGGCCCTTTGAGGCTTCGCTACGGGTTGATACCGATGACTTGCCGTTCTCGTCCCTGAATGTGTCGGGCTGTGTAGCTACGGAATTGAGCGTTAGCTAAAACGGTCATTTTTGGCTGTCCTACAACCAACAAAGCACAACGATCTATGTTGCAATTCCACCCCGTCGTTATACACACAACCTGAGTCCCACATCATGACGGTATTGAGCATAATCATCAGCTGCATTTTCTTTGGGCTACTTTGGGCTCTGTTAACAGTTGAGCTTAACCCGGTAATTAGCGGCGCTTTGTTTGCACTACTACTTACCCTTTGGATGATTATGTGAAAGTGAATTCCGACACGACACCAGATAGAGATATAGTCGAAAAATATAGTGCCGGACTTGACACGAGCCGGCCTACTGCCAATGACGACTAACAAGGCGCGATACTGTGGATTGTAAGTGTGGAAGTGGTGAGAATTCACCAGGAAGCGCAAAGAATGCCTCCCTTGGCGCCACTCTTTCGTTCATCTCCTGCAGCCGTTGTGGCCGCGTAGGCGGTGAACGACTGACGATGCGAGGCGATCTGGTCGCAACGGGTGTTGCAGCACGACGAGAGTTTCAATCGCTCACTGAGGAGCGTGCTGACCAGCGGGTAAAGAGCTTGGCGCCAGAGTCTGAGCCCACCTCGACCCCTGAATGGGGCGATGTGCTGGAGGGTGAAACCGCTAGTCTGTTCTGATTGCTTCAACAGCTGCTTGTAAGGGCCCTATCCATGTTCAGCAGTCCCTCCTGGTAAATGGCAAAAGGCCACGACCTCCATCAGGAGGAGGTCGTGGCATGGATCAAGTTGTTACACTATCCCGCACACAGCATGCCGCTGTCTTCTATGTCCTGAGTGCGAGAATCACCAAGCCCCCTGATGCGCTGCAGTGACTTCGCACCGCTCCAGGGCCCGTCCTGAAGGATCAACTCTGCACGGCTCGGGCCAATGTGCGGCAGCTCTTCCAGCTCGGCCTGGCTCGCCGTATTGAGGTTGATGCACTCAGGAGCGCCGTAGGCGCTGTCTGAGAGGGTAACGCCAGCGCCAGCATCGTAGGCTTGAAGTTGAAGCTCCGCCCCTTCCAGCGCCATATAGATCGGTGCATGGTCTGACACCTTTTTCCTCGCCACTTCGTGACTGATGCCCAGCACCTCCGGGAATCGGATCATCCCCGCATCCGTGATATCCAGCTCTCCCGGTTTGAGCCAAAGATTGTCGTAGAGGTTGGCATACCGCCCATCATGGGAACTGAGGGTGGTGGCACCCTCACGGAACATCGGACGAACGCCCTGTTCTGTCAGCTCGGACCAACCAGGGTGACCCGGATCGAGGTTGAAGTCCCCGGCGATCACCCGCGGGATACCCGGGTAGGTTTCCGACATGAAGTCCCAGATGTCATCCAGTGCCTGAATCTCGGGCAGCCGATCACCCACCGAGTCGCCGTAGAGGACGTGGATGTTCGCGAAGGCCACCTCCTGGCCGGTCTTCTCGGAACGAAACTTCGCCAGGAAGGGCTCCCGAGAGAAGATGTCACGGCTGTCGAGAAAGATCACCGCCTGCCCTGAATAGTCGACGGCGCTCTCACGCCAGACGTAGGCGTAGTGCTCTTCGTAGCTGCCCCGGCCGATCGCCCGACTTGCCATCACCCCCCATTCTTCGCCGCTGGACTGTTCCATGACCTCAACCAGCGTTTCCAAGGCTTCGGGGCTCATGACTTCCTGCAAGGCGATCAGGTCCATGCTCTGGGCGATGTGCGCCACCTGCTCGTACTCCTTGTGATCCCCCCAGCCAAGTTGCTTGACGTTCCACGAACCAGCTATGAACGCGAACGCAGACTGGCTGGACAGCACCATCGCCGTAGCAATGGCAGCATGACTCATCTTCCTTTTCATCAAAAGCTCCTTTCCTGTAACTGATCACAGTATCTCTGTAGTGCCATTTCTACACACACCATTCTGCCCTATTCCATTCAGTCCAGAAGTCTCTTAGATCAAAGCAGGTAAAACGAAAAAACCCCGCCAGGTTCATCCTGGCGGGGCTCTCGCTCTCTTCAGAAGGATTATTTAGTCACTGGGGCCGAGTAGTCACCTGAATCATCGAGCCCCCTTAGCACCACATGCGGTTTGGAATCGAACTGTCCTTTCGAGATGGACAGCCCATAGCTTGTCAGTTTGCTGACCTTGCCATTGATCGACCACTCATAGTCATGGACACGCCCGTCTTCGTCTCGGCAGTTGGCACGATAGCGCCAGCTTGTGGAGCTTTCGCTGTAGCGGAGATCACAGGTGGGCGGCTGGTTCTCAACCACGGTGACGGACTCGACGCTCTCCACGACCTTCCCATGATCGGAGACCATGCGCACCAGGATATCGTGCTCCCCCTCACCGAGGGTCGTCCGCAGGTAACGTGAGGCATCTTCGACCCGCTCTCCATCAACCTCGAACTCGAAGCGACGGACATAATCACGCGGATGCCCGCCCTCTACCCGAGGCGACACGCTCACATCAAGCGGGTTTCGCATATATCGATTGGAGAAGTACCGACGCTGTTCAATAGTAAAGGGCTCGGGTTCGCCGTATGTCAGCTTATCCTCAAGGACAGTCTTGTGACCTCGACCATCCGTGATCGTGGCCTTGTAACTATACGTGCCCGGCTCTTCCACAATGACCTTACGCATTAGGTCAGAGTAGGCAGATTCTACTTTTAATTGCGGATCTAGCTCCCAATCAAACTTCAAATCCTCAAGTCGGTTCGAGCTACTTATTTTACGTATACGAAGGAGCACCTCTGCCGGGGCAACGTTCGCATTATCGTTTACGTACATACCCCAAACCGGCCACATATAATCCCAGACCCTTGTCTCGAAAACGTCAACAGAAGACGTGCTATCTCGGTATCCCTCTACCCATCCAGTGTAGCTTATGGAAAGCAGTCCATTCTCGAGATCACGCTCTGTCGGCGTGTAGTTGAACTCCTCCTTATCTGAAATCTCCGTGCCATCTGGCAAGGTGAAATATCCTTCAAGGTCGCGGTTGAACCCGATATAAGGCGCAAAGGTTTCGACTGAGAAGGTATATTCCTTGCCGGCCTCAACCTGACGTGGGCCACGGACATAAGCCCTGGCTTCCTTGACCTCACGGAAAGAAACACCCGCGTTATCCTGCTCCCATGCATACCGGTCGCCGGCAGGTGCATCGACCGGCTTGACGCGAACCCAGAGGTTGATGGCGTCTTTCTCGTTACGCGTCAGCTCATAGTCCATCGGGCCCGGGCTCCAGCTCCGCCCCAGGTCAGTCGACCACTCAACCGTCAGGTCTTCCGCAGCCATCACATCACCTTCATCGCTGGTCACGGTCGCACTGAAGTTTGCCGTATCGCCGATGAAAGCCGTGCGCGGCCCTTCCAGGTCCAGGTTCGGCACGTCGTAGACGATCACCTTGGCCTTCTGGGTCAGAGATTTCGCTCCCGAGTAGCGGTTCGTGACACGGGCCTCGACGTAGTAGGTGCCGGGCTTCTCAAAATGCACGACCTTGCGAAGCCGCTTCCGCGCTTCGACATCACGGAGATCCACTTCCCACTCCCCGCCTTCTTTACGGACACGCCATTCGATATCGCCTGACGCACGTAAATCATCACTCGAGGTGAAGTCGATCTGAAAGATGCCTCGGTACGGCGCCGGGCCACTCAAGGTTCGCGTCTCGATCTCCGCGTCCAGGGGGTTGCCCTCGAGCACTGTCACGTAGAGGGGCGATGAGGTGAACTCTGTCCGCTGGTACTCTGCCACGGGCGACAGCAACCGGGCCTCAGCCGCGAGACGCATGTTGCGCCGATCTTCAGGATCCAACTTGACCTCGAACACGGCCGAGCCGTCAGCCGCCTTCTTGAAGTCACTGAGGGCCACATAATCGTCCCTGCCAATCTCGTTGACGATACGCACTTCCCATTTACCCATGCGATCCGCGCTGTAGCCACCGTCGAAACGGGGGTCAGCGATCTCGACACGAATGGTGGTGGTCTCGGTATTCAGGACCTTGCGATCGTCATCTTCCACGAAGATGAAAGGCTGGACATGCTCGCCCGGCACAATGAGCGCATCGAATGATCGCTCGGCACTGACGGCCGGATAGTCGGTATAGGCCGCACTGGTATCCAGCTGCAGCTTGGACCACAGCGGAATGGCCTCATCGCCGGCCGGCACGCGCGACATCCGCATCTGCATGCGATTCGACATCGGGCTGCCGTAGCCATCTTCCACCAACGTCTCACCATCCGTGGACACGGTAACGGACAGGGCGCCGGGGCCGGCATAGAAGAAGGCCTTGCCAAGTGAGTAGTGACCGTAGGGGATCTCGAAGAGCGGGTCTTCCGGAATACCCTCTTCCCCGCTTTCAAGCTCGAAGGCCCGACGCTCGGAATTGGCGGTCAGGTAGTCCAGCACAGGAGTGGGTGGCTCCAGCACATCGAACGTATGCACATCGCGTCCCACCAGCACTCGCACACCGGTACGGGAGAGAGCCGTGATGTCCCACCCAATCGCTTGCTCGCCCAGCTCCGTTGCCACGCCTTCAAAGCCAGGCCGGGACCCGGGACGCGGCTCGAAGCCTTCAGGAAGCTCGGTGATCTCCAGCAGGCATGCCAGGTGGGGCTCCCCATACGGGATGCTCTCCGCGTAATCCTTGGCTGACGCCTCCTGGGTGAAGAAGGTGCAGTTGCTATCGCTGTCGTCGCGCAGCACCCCATTCACCGGCCGGATCTTGCGGTAGGTCTGCTGAATGTCAGGGACCACCATGGCATGCACGCTGTCGGAGGCATCCACGACATCGAGAATGCGGGCACCCTGCCCGACCAGCATCTTCTCGCCAGTGGCAGAGAACAGGTAGAGCTCATAGCCGATTTCCTGCTCGCCAAGGGTGATGGCATGGCCGTAAAGGGAGCTGACGTGGGTCTCCCCCTCACCCGAGCTGACCACTTCGGTCTCGATCGGCGTTTCCGTCCAAGACATCAAGCACACGGGATCGGCGATGGGGTCGGCAACCCGCGCTTCTTCCTCCTCCATCGTGACGCGACAGGTGGTCGAGGTATTCGGGGTGGCTTTGATATCCACCACGTCGACCAGCTGCTTGACCTTCCAGCTATCGGTAGTCAGCGACACATCCGGGGTCCATGTGATGATGTTCGCCAGCAGCATCGGCGCATTCGGCGCGGTAGTGGACAGCAAGAGGGAGGACTTGCCCAGCACATCATCCTCGGCGGGGTAGGCGTTCACCGAAATCCGGGAGTCATTGGCCGCGAAATCATAGCTGGGGTTCACCACCATACTCTGGCCTGGCTCGAGGCGCTTGCCGTCGATGATCAGCGGCACCTCGGCGTCACTGCGCAGGGTGGCGATCAGCTCGTAGCTGCCCACGACGTTCGCACCGTCCCCAAGCGAAAGCTGCTTGGATTCGATGATGCGATTCCCGTTGGGCCGGTAAAATGGCTTGGAGATAGCCGGTAGGTAGGCATCGTGGCCATCACCGTAAGAGAGCTCTACCTGGGGCGGCTCGTAGAGGAAGGTCACAGACTTGGTCGTCCTGTTACCGACATCATCCTCGGCTGCGACCGTCAACTTGTAGGTCTCACCCTCCTCCATCGAGGGGAACATGATCGGGTATTCGAGAAGGAAGTTGCCCTCATCATCAATCGGCCGCGTGTCCAGGCTGATCGATTCGTCTGCCGGCCCCTCCGTGATCGTGGAGGACACGATCTTGGGCGTCTCGTCATGAGAATCGCCAACCGTGATCAGGATGTCGTCTAGCGATTCGACGCTATTGCCATCGATCTTGATCTCCAGGTCAGGCGAGGTGTGGTCGGCATAGTAGGAGAACAGATCATATGTCGAGAGCGGGCCGTGGCGCTCCTGGGCCTTCACCTTGAGATCATGCTCGCCCTCAGGAAGGGAATTCAGGTCCCACTCATAGGTGTAGTAGTTGTAGTTCTCCTCGATCTTGCCGCCATTGACCGGCAGCTCTTCGCCGTCAGCGTTGGTCAGCCAGGCATCACGCAGCCGCAGGCGATCGAAGTAAGAGCCACGCGCTCCCTGATAGATGAAGACCTTCAGCTTGCCGGTCTGCTCGTTGAATTCGTGGCTACGAATGTCCGGGTACTCGGCATCGTTCCAGTGCACCTCGGCGTAGTTCTGGTCAGCGCGAAGCGTCCGATTCGAGTTGTAGGCATAGGCTATGTTGTGGATGTAGCCCCGGGTGCCGCGCCGCATGGTGTAGTTCTCACCGATGTAGCAGGTGGTATGCCCGGCCGGCACGGTGCAGCTGCCACGGTGAGTGGCGTACTGGGTATATGACCGGGGCTCGAGGATCACGCGGATGCCGCGGATTGTCACCGGGAGTCGACTGTTGTCGATCTCGAAAGGCTCAAAGGTGCTCCAACCGACATCGCTGTAGTTGTACTCGACATCCACGAGCTTAGGCGTCTTGGGCGCTGAGGGGTGTAGGTTCAGATCATAAGAAAAACTACCCCCGCCCCATTGGCCGAAGTTCGACCAACGGAACGAGTTGTTGTTGCTGAAGCCATAGGGCGAGGTGGTCATCATGTAGATGTGATCGGCATCGCGATGGATGATCTTCTCATCGCCTACCGTGTTGACGATGGTCACACCGCCTTCATGATACTCATGCCAATGCTCCTTCTTGACCTGCCAGACCAAGCGCACCGGGTTGGTCTTTACGTCCATCCCTGGCGTATAGGCCCGATAGCCTCGATGGCCCGGAATCACAGACCCTGAATAGCTAGGATCGTAGACCGCATATGGCTCGCTGGGCGTGCCTACTTCACTATCGAACCTGACGGTCTGAATAGCTGAAGCCGTTGAGTTGCCCGCGACATCAGTGGCCACAAACTGAACACCGAAATTCTCATCGAGGTTGCTGGTCGGAAAGAAGCCGTTATCGCCCCGGCGCGTTGCCTCGCCATTCTGCTTGTCATAGGCAACTTCATCTCTACGGTGTAGCGAGCCGTCTTCCCGGTAGAGTTTGACTTCGACCTTCTCGATGTCCGAGTTGTCGCCGATCCCATCGATGACAAAGCCGCCATCGAAAGACCCACCACGACCAAGTTTCCACACCGAGCCGCTACGCCTCATGCCATAGCCGCCCTCGTTATAGCTGATGCTACCGACACTCGGGGCCTGGGTATCAACTCGAAAGGGGTAGTCCTCCTCCTTCAGCACCTCGTCATCCGAGGCGATGATCTTGGCGCGGAAGCGATAGTCACCATCCCTGGGGGCCGTCAGGTACAAGCGCTTGGCGTAGAAGGTGCCATCCTCAAACGTGACCCGGTCTTCCGAGCCGATCAGGCTGCTGGTGGTCCCTGTCACGACCTGGTCCTGGCCATCCACGATCTCGATGCCCACCCGGCGGTCCACACCAGCATTCAAGAGAAACTCCATCTCGCCGTGGGCATTGATGATCTCTGTCGAGGGCTCCGCGTCTTTTCGTTCCCCATCCGGAGACGTGTAGCTGTATTGCAGCAGGTCGGCTTCCGCAGTTGCTGATACCGCTAGTAGCAGGCCCCCCACTGCTTTTATCAGGCCAGAGGCTGGGCCAGATCGATGTCGTGCATCACGGCTCCTCATACGAACTCCCGGTCATGATTGGCAATTTCCCCGTGGCAGACGGGCTCCTACCGCTATTGTCCGTGAGCCCACGACGGGAATCTGCCTTTAGCCCCCTCCCTGGCCGCCCTCTTATGACCGTCTTTGTGGCCTCCCCTCCCCACAACGCACAAAGGCCCTACCGGGCAGCCGGCAGGGCCTTGTCGTTTTGCTATAACAGAGTCGTGAGAAAGGCTTATCGAATGTAAGGAATCTGCGCCAGTATTCCTCTTAGATCAAAATAAATGGCGCTATAGAATATCTCGGTACTTCTTCTGTGAATTGTGACCAAACCAGAATTACTACGAAGCCGTGTTAGATGCTGTGACAAGGAGGACTGACTCATTTCGGGAATCTCCTTGTTAAGATTCATCACCTTCATTTCTCCACGCTCTTTTAGAAGCAGCAACACATTTAGCCTTACTTCGTGAGCGAGCGCCTTGAGGACTACCCACCCCGCTCTAGGTTTGCGATATAAGACATTATCCCCTCTACACTTTTTCCCAATGCTGGCAAATCGATAAATAAGAACCAAAAAAGCCACCAAACTACAGGCACTAGCTGGCGGCTCTTTGATCACGCTTTTGGTTGTGAAATAACAGAGAAGGGGTTATTCCATTTCTGCGACAAGATCCGATTGCGCGACAGGGTCAGTGTCCGCCGTCTCCGTGGCGCCACTCTCACCTTCTTTGCTGGGAAGGTCGAGGAGCTGGTGCCGAATCCCTGCTTCGATCTCGGCCATGGTGTCAGGGTTATCGAGAAGATACTGGCAGGCGTTGTTCTTCCCCTGCCCGATCTTGGAGCCCTGGTAGCTGTACCAAGCACCAGCCTTCTCCACCAGACCGCACTTCACCCCAAGATCAACAATCTCCCCTGGACGGTTGATGCCTTGGCCATACAGGATCTGGAACTCTGCCTGCTTGAAGGGGGGGGAGACCTTATTCTTGACCACCTTGACGCGAGTCTCGTTGCCAATGGTTTCCTCACCCTGCTTCACGGCACCCGTGCGACGAATGTCGAGTCGGACGCTGGAATAGAACTTCAGGGCATTACCACCAGTGGTGGTTTCAGGGCTTCCGAACATGACGCCGATCTTCATACGAATCTGGTTAATGAAGACCACCAGGCAGTCGGCATTCTTGATGTTGCCGGTAATCTTGCGAAGCGCCTGAGACATCAGCCGCGCCTGAAGGCCTACGTGGGCATCCCCCATCTCGCCTTCGATCTCGGCTCGCGGCGTCAGGGCCGCAACGGAGTCGACCACGATCACATCGACACTGCCGGATCGCACCAGCAAATCAGCAATCTCGAGTGCCTGCTCGCCATTGTCCGGCTGAGAGACCAGCAGGTCATCAAGGTTGACTCCGAGTTTCTCGGCGTAGCTGGGGTCCAGCGCATGCTCGGCATCGACAAAGGCACAGGTCTTGCCCTGACGCTGCGCCTGAGCGATGACGGACAGGGTCAGGGTCGTCTTGCCGGACGACTCTGGGCCGAAAATCTCCACTACACGCCCCAACGGCAGACCGCCAATCCCAAGGGCCACGTCGATATTAATGGAGCCGGTGGAAACCGATGGCATTACGACGCGAGGTGCGTCCCCAAGCCGCATGACTGTTCCCTTTCCGTACTGTCGATCGATCTGCGAAAGTGCAGCATCCAGAGCCTTGCGGCGGTTCTCATCACTCATGCTTCAATCCGATTTTGGAGGTTCGGGAAAGCAGGGGCTCTCCCATGGCAGGATAAATGCCAAGTCTCTTGGCTTCTCGTACACACAAGGTAAATGATACCGGGAGAGGCAAGATCGGGAAGTCTGCCCCAGATGCTGGGACTGATTAGGGCGAAGTAGTCAGTTGCACTGCAACGAGCGAAGAGGGATGCCTGCCAAGGCTGAGAGGGGCACAACGGCACAACAGGTTGCTCCTGCAGTGCCGTCATGAGGCGAGGATGCTTTAGAAATCGCCGAATGCGCTTAATGTACCACCGTTAAAACTCTTTACCTTGAACGGCCCCTCCTTGGGTCCCGGCATACCCGGCGTCCCGGTCGGCATGCCTGCGAGAGCAATCCCGTCGATGTCCGGCTTTTCCTTAAAGAGCTTCTTCATCGCGGGGGTGGGGACGTGGCCCTCGATGGCATAGCCGCCCATGGCAATCGTATGGCAGGAACGAGCATCATGAGGCACGCCGGCCTTGGCCTTGGTCTTGGCCATTTGCGCGGGCGAGGCATGGATCACTCTGACATCGATGCCCTGCTCCTCCAGATGCTTAGCATGTCCTGCGCAGCATCCACAGTTGGGTGTCTTGAACATCACCGCCTTGTCCGGCAGATGGTCGTCTGCCTGTACCGTGCCGGTCCCTGTTAAAAGCCCGATCAAGGTTAGGGTTTTCAATAAACGTGTCATTGGTGTTCTCCATGTAAAGCCGGTTGTGGCGCCGGCCCCAACCTCAGGTTGATGCTCGAAAGCCGCTCTCTTGTTTCTCGATGGAGAGAACGCCAGGCGGGCAGAGGCAACGCCTGGGAGACGGCTTTGATGGCAGAGCGATCGAAACGACGATCGCCGCTCGAGCGTTCGATGAGGGCCGCGTCAAAGCTGCCATTGGGTTTAAGGTCTATCTCCAGGGACACAGGCCCGGCCGGTTGAACACCGGCTGGGATGTTCCAGGTCACGCTGACTCGCTGCTGGATGGCTTGGAAAGCTTCTAGTGCCTGCTTCCCATACCCTTCCTGAGCCGCCGTGGCACCGGCACCCGGTGCAAGCGCCAACAAGGCGATACAGAGTCGGAATGCGGCTCGCGTCATGCCCAATACTCCCTTGTTCAAGCTGTCAGTTAGCGGCGCCGGGAAGGCACCTGTTGAGGCGATAGACCATGCTTTGCCATCCATGCCTGCCAGTGCTTGCGAATCTTGATGAAGATCTCTACCGCCTCGGGGTTGTGGTCGAGATCAGCTCGACTGGCGATGCCGCAGCGCTCGCGCATGAAGTCAGCCGCATCTTGCTTCGTGCAGACCCCTTCAGGTAGCTCATCCCGGCTAAGCCCCTTCTCCCACCGCAAACGTGCTTCCAGGTAACGATGGAAGGTGGTGTCGGTACAGAGGATGGCGGACTGGCGAGCCCACCGGCCTCCCTTGCGTTGATCGTGCATACCCACGCTCCAGGTCATGTCTCGGAGTTGTGTTGTAGTGGAACTGAGTTTCCCGAAAAGCTTAACCCGAGCCAGGAAGTCGGGAACCCTACTGGCGACCACTCGCCATCACTCAACTCTTACGGACAACACTACTGGGATACCTGGCGGTAAGTAGGCCAAAACTCGGTAAGTTTTGGCTCTTTTACTTCAAGTCTGTTTGCTTTAGTCTGCCGCGCCACTGGTCCTGGACGTACGACTTCCGGGACCTCGGCACACCCCAGTGAGGTAGGGTCAAAATGGAAGTGGTGATTACTCAGCGGCTTGCCAATGGCGGTGTCCTGATCGCGGAAAGTGGTGACCGACGCTTTGTGTGGTATGCACACGAACCTGATGTGGTATATGACGACCAGATCGGCAGGAAGGTATATAGCGAAGGGAATGCCCCGAGACGCTGTGGCTGCCCGGCAACGGATATGCCGCATGATGCAGCCGCCGAGGAGGCACTGAGGTTTCTGGACCTGCTACTGCCCATAGTCCAGGCCGGAAAACGCCGCCAAGCCAAGGAGCAGCGCCTTGCAGCAGCCCCACTCCCCTATTCCCCCTTCCACATGCACGCTTCTTGACCCGCATTCGAGAAGAATCTGTAGAAAATTCAGGACTCGCAAGATGTGTTAGACGAAAACCCGAATAATTTGGATACCGAAGAGGTTAACGAGCTTTAAAAGTCTCTTCTTAGACAGAGTTTCCACAAACTGGGTAGAAAAATTACGTTGCACACGTATAATAATAGATATTCTATATTTCCGGGTTTATCTGATGTTTATGGAGAGAAAAATTCACTTATTAGAAAAAGATAGCATAGCTACTATGCGGGAGGCATGGGAAGAAGAACGGTTCAGATTGGGGCTTAGCGTAGAGAAGGCTGCCTCTGAGCTAGGGGTTCATAGCAAAGCCACTTTTCTGAATATCATGCATGGTACACATCCGATTGATGAAAGGCTTGCCTGTCGAATATCTGAGCTACTGTCTTTGCCTCTCGACTGCATTCCAGTGACGCCTTCCACCACCTCACTCGAGGATATGAAACGCATACCGCTGGTAGGAACAATTGGCGATAGTGGCCGGGTCTGGTTTGATGATCTCCCGGCGTTTATGGACAAACGCATCTGAGGCGCTATGACGAGCCGCACGACGCATGAATTCGATGGCCAACACTTCGATGGCCGGCAGGTAATCTTCACCTTCGGCTCGAACCTCAGGGGCCAGCACTCAAGCGGAACGGCTCTCCACGCTTCTCGCCACTTCGGCGCTCAGGCCGGTATAGGGCGCGGCCCAACCGGCAACGCCTACGCGATCCCCACACGCTTCGCCAGCTCGCTGGACATGCCACTCGATGCCGTCCTCCACGAGATCGGCCGGTTCCTAGAGTACGCCCGCGAGCACTCTTCCACGCTTTTCTTGATCAACCGGATCGGGGCTTCAAGCGAAGGCCAGGAGCACCTGGAACGAGCGGTTCGTGATGCATTCCTGCATGCACCGGCAAACTGCCTGCTGCCCGGGGTGTGGGAGGCAATGCGACACCCCGACCTCGTGCGCCTTATCGTGGCCGGCACACGGCATTTTGATGACTACGCCCTGATGCAGGAAAAGCTCGATTTCCTGTTGCAGCGTTACAGTCATATTGAAGTCATCTCGGGTCGCAGCCGTGGGGCTGATGCACTCGGTGAAACTTATGCATCCGAGCGCAACCTCGATATCTGCTACATGCCCGCCGATTGGTCGGGACTTGGGCGGCCTGCAGGCCCCATTCGCAATGAGTTCATGGCGTGGTATGGCACGCACCTGACCGCGTTCTGGGACGGTGTTTCTGGCGGTACTAAGGGTATGATCCGTCTCGCCGAGCAAGCAGGCCTCATGTCGCGTGTGATCCGATACTAGGCTTGATTGTCCCGACCTTTTACGGCTCCAGTCTTCTTCAAAATCACTTCGAATTCCTTTCAAGTTTTTCTCTGATCGGCCGATGATGTCAATGGCTTCCCACAAGCGATATCACACTCAAACCGCAGAGATTATTTCCCATGTTGTCCTCTCTTCGTATGCGCATATTGGTCACCACAGTCGCGGTGATCGTCACAGCATTATTCACAAACGCGACAGTGAGTTACCTCACCGTCAAACCTCACAATGAAACACAAGTCGCTCTCCAGGCCGATGCCGTTGCGGATGGCAATGCCCTGGCGATCGAGGAGTGGATTGGTGCCCGCACCAGCATGCTCGAAGCCACTGCCCAAGCTCTAACAGCAAGCGAGGAAATGAAGGTATCGCTTGTGCAACTCGCCGAGTCGGGTGGGTTCTTGGCAGCATACCTGGGGAGAACAGACGGTAGCACGGTCTTCTCCGACAGCTGGCAGCCACCGTCCGATTACGATCCGCGTGAGCGTGGCTGGTACAAGCAAGCCGTCGAGTCCAACGGGACCGTTGTCTCAAAGCCCTATGTCGATGCCAACACGGGCGGCATGGTGGTGACCTTCTCCACGCCAGTTGAGCGTCGCGGAAAAATGATCGGTGTTGTCGGCGGGGACATCGAGATCGACCAGCTGGTGAACCACATCAATGATATCCGGCCCACCCCCGCCAGCTTTGCCTTCCTGAGCCGAGGTGGCGAGACCGTCATCGCCCACCCGGATGCGGACCTCACGCTTGAACCCCTCCAGCGCCTGAGTTCAGCCATCACGCCTGATGTCATGGACCGACTGGCCAGCGTCGATGACTCCTGGGAGTCCATCACGGTCGATGGCGTCGAAAAGCGTTTGTCCGTAACTCAGATCCCCGGCGCCGACTGGGAACTAGGTATTGCCCTCGATGAAGACGAGGCCACCGAGAGCCTCCAGGCCATCCTG
Source organism: Halomonas sp. I5-271120 (assembly GCF_030553075.1). Taxonomy (NCBI): domain Bacteria; kingdom Pseudomonadati; phylum Pseudomonadota; class Gammaproteobacteria; order Oceanospirillales; family Halomonadaceae; genus Halomonas; species Halomonas sp. I5-271120. Next base: position 59,495 of record NZ_CP130702.1, on the reverse strand, counting down.
AGCGCTACCGCCATCACTGTCCTGATCATCGCCGCTGTCACTGCCCTGCTCCTGAGCCTGTGGTTGAAGCGTTCTTTCGCCGGCCTCGAGCGTGCCCGTGACGCCCTCGAGAACATCGCTTCCGGTGAAGGCGACCTCACGCGCCGACTCCCTGAAGAAGGCCGTGATGAGGTGGCTCAGATTGGCGCTGCCTTCAACCGCTTCGTTGGCAAGATGGAAGCGGTGATGATCACGATCCGCCAGAGCAGTGAGTCAGTTCGTGTGGCTGCAACTGAGATCTCCAGCGGTGGCCAGGACCTTTCCCGTCGCACCGAAAACGCCGCCTCCAGCCTCCAGGAAACCTCAGCCTCGATGGAGCAAATCACCAGCACCGTCGGGCACACGGCCGAGTCTTCACGCCAGGCGAATGGGCTCTCCAAGTCCGCCTCGGAAGTGGCCCGTCGCGGTGGCGAGGCAGTTGGTCAGGTAGTCGACACGATGCAGGGTATCCGCGACTCCTCCGCTCAGATCAGTGAAATCGTGACCGTGATGGACAGCATCGCCTTCCAGACCAACCTGCTTGCGCTGAATGCCTCCGTGGAAGCGGCGCGTGCCGGCGAGCAAGGCCGCGGCTTTGCGGTCGTCGCCAATGAGGTCCGCCAGCTGGCTAGCCGTAGCTCGGAAGCGGCCAAGGAGATCAAGGGGCTGATCGACACCTCCACCAGCCGCACTGAGGACGGCGCCGAGCAGGTCCGCGCGGCAGGCGAAACGATGAACGAGATAGTGGAGAGTGTGACCCGAGTCACCGATGTCCTAGGTGAGATCACCGCTGCCACCGGAGAGCAGAGCGATGGCATCAGCCAAGTGAACATAGCGGTATCAGAACTGGATCAGATGACCCAGCAGAATGCGGCACTGGTTGAGGAATCAACGACAGCCGCAGAACAGCTGAAGGATCAGGCTGATCGACTGACCGAGGCCGTCTCAGGCTTCACCGTCTCGGCTGATGTCGATGAGCCGCGGCCCCAGCTGACGCAGGCATAGCAAATCTAAGCAGAGGGACGCCCGCCGAACAGCGACACTCGATACCTCGAGCAACCTGTGCTTAGCTAGACGGCGGGCTCTAACGGAAGAGAACAAGGAGGTTTCAAATGGATGCACTCCTACGCTTTTTGAAGAACATCATTCGATGGGTCGTCATTCTGTTCGTCGTGCTGTTCAATCTCGGGGTCGTCTTTGCCGTAGGCATGTATGGATTGGAAATGGCGTACCAGGCGGAAACACCAGGGCCGCACATCGTCAGCTTGATGTTCGGTATCGGCCTGTTCATGTTCATTTGGAAGCATTCCCCTGCACGCCGAAAGGGGCTTAATATGGATGGGTTTTTGAAGATGGTGCTCTTCTTACTACTGCTTTGGACGACCACCTTCGTCTTGTGGCTGTGCATTCACGTCGGAGGAATCGAGAACGAGTACGCCATCTACTCAATCGGAGCCGTCACGCTGGCATCATTCTCATACCTTATGTTCCGCAATCGAAAGCCAAATACCGGCGAAATGGCATCTAATCGAAGTAGTTATTAGGGTTATCAAAGCTACTTCCCCCCCGATCTTCGAAGGCGTTCTTGCGGGTCTCCATTGCATTTTGCGACTTGCCATCGAACGCCTTACGGTTGCTCTCCCAGCCACTGCCTCCTTCTTGCTTCATACTATTCTGCTGCTCATCCCATGAGCTTGTCGGCTGCTGGCGATCCTGATGCCGGAAAGCATTCGCGACGTTGTTCCCTTCAAGCACAAAGCCGGACTGCGAACCGTTGCCCTCCCCGCTCTGCGCCTGTGCGCTTCCCGCGTACGCCATTCCCGCGAGCACCGCGATCAATACGACCTTCCGATAAGACATAGAGCGAATCTCCTTATCTTTGCTTACTGTCCATGTTTCCGATTGGTGCCCTGACATGATGGCAAGGTCAGCTTGATTCTACAGGTGCCAGGCGGCGCCATACCGCGTCATGGCAAAAGTCGATAAAGGCCTCGAGATCCTCATCCTGAGCGGCCTATAGCACTTCATCATACCCCGTTACGCTGTCGATCATCTGAATCAAAGGCTCGCGCTGGAGCTTCTCTCCGACGTGTCTCCCCGTCAGACGATTGAACTCGCTGACCAAGGCCGGCGTCTTTGCGCATTCAGTGAGGCAGTCGAAGAACGTCATAAATTCTCCCGGTTGGGGGTGGGCTATCACCGCAATGATAGCCCTTCGTGAATCAGGCAGCGACGCGGCCACAGGGATGCATTGGCACGAGCTGGCTCAGCTGATCAGTGCTGTACCGGCGATGGTAGTCTTCATAGACGCGGTTCGACGGCGCCTGGCATGTCTGCTGGGCAATAGCCGCGTCGATCAGCGGGCGGGCCAGCTTCGGTGGCAGAGAGGTAGCTCGCATCTCGCGAAGCACATTGGTCTCCGAGTCGATCAGGTGAAAGTGCACCAGGAGGTGCTCCCCTTGCTGGTAATCCGGAATGAACAGATCTTCCGGTGCATAGAGCCGACTATCGAAGGAGCCTTCCATGGTGAAGAACTTCCCCGTCCGGGGGTCGGCGAAGCGAAAGAGCAGCAGCGACAGGGGAAGGTCCACCAACAAACCGGTTTGCAGATTGCCCCGGCTGAATAACCGGCACTCGGTATTCGATGGGCGCGGGAGATAGACCTGAACGATCGACCCTGGCGCCATGAAGAGATTGGCACGGCAGCCTTCGGTATTCATCGAAGGCAGCGGTAGCGGGTAGAGGGTGTCTCGGATGTAGGTGGTGACACCGCTGGATGAATCACTGTGCATAATGGGAAGCCTCGTTGGTATGGGAGGCCTTCATCATGCCAATGCCCTCGAATTCGAGAAGGCAACACATCCATGGAACAGAAGCTCGTCTGATCCGGACTTGGTTTCGTTATGACACAGACATCTTGCGCCACTTCTCGAGCCATTGTCTCGAGAGGTCGAACCGTACCTGAAGGGCCTTCACCTCGAAGCGAACATGATCCTTTTCGATTTTCACCACTGCGATGGCAGCAGCCGGCGTCATCAGGATATCCGACTTGGCGTCAGCTGCACGGCCTGGAGTGCTGTATTTCGCCCGAGCGGCCCGCGCGATGCCATGTCCGGAGGCTTCCATGACGATGCGATTGGCTGTGGTGGCGGTCAGATCGTGGCCAAGTTCCTGGAGCTCATCCAGGTGCGCTAAGGCGATGCTGGTCCTGGCCCGTCGTCCCGCAGCTCCCACCCGGCCACCGCATCGCCCGATGATCTGAGACGGCGTGATGCCTGCTTCAGCTACCACTCGCACAACCTCAGAGCCTCGCTCCAATCCGATCCCGCCAGAGGGCGTGAGGCGAGGCTGTATGGTGCAGTTGTGTCTACCCTGCAAAGCCAGGAATTCCTCAAGCATCAAGCTGTAGGCGTCGCCCACGGCTCGAGCATAGGTATCCATCACGAGCGCAAACATAGAAAACCTTCCAGGACGTATCCTGGAAGGTTAGCTTATGAACCGATTGTTGCCCGACGCCTACAAGCATGAAAGGCGCGATTCATTACAGCCGGGCTCAACCCATGTATGAGCTCTATTCTCCGGGCTCGGCTTCTTCTCCTGCCGCTGGGGAAGAGTCTTCGCTAGGCAACTTTTCTCGAAGCGCCATCAGCTCAGAGACTTCCTCGGCAGACAACTCGATGGTTGCACTGCCATCCTCTCGCTGCTCTACCGCCCCAAGCTTCTCTGACAGGCTATGGACTTGAGATACCATGCCAGTCACCACCCTCTTGCTGATGCGACGCGCCTTGGGCTTCTTCGCTTGCCCGTCCACCTTCTCCTTCATGCCCTTCTCGGTAAGCTTCGACTTGCCCGCCCGCAGCACGAGATCAACGCCATGCTTCAGCCGCTCCACAGCCGCAGTGCCATGCTCGTTGTATTCCTGCAGCGCAAAGGAATAGGAGACCACCTCGCGCTCGATGAGATCCTTGATCTCCAGCGGCATCATGTGGAGGTCGAGCTGTTGGCGAACATGATGGACAGTCTTACCCACCTTCTCGGCAACTTCCGCATCATCCAGGCCGCGGTTCTTCATGCGGTAATAGGTCGCTGCTCGCTTGACCGGATTCAGCTTGAGCCCGGCGTTGGAGGTCAGGATCAACGCATCGGCATCGTTCTCATCGCCGCTGAATTCGATCAGCGGCTGCTTGCCGAGCTTGGCCCCCTCCGATTCTGCCAGCAGCATGCCCAGGCGACGGCAGTGGCCGTCACGCACGAAGATCTTCCCATCAATCACCTGGACGGTGATCGGAGGCACGAAGCGGCCGGCATGGTAGGCATCAGCCAGGCTACGGATATGCGCCTTTTCTTTCTCGCCCTCATAGTCACGCTGGTTGAAGCCCTCGAGCTCGTGAATATCGGAGGGATAGGCCGAGAACTGGTTGGCCTTCTTCAGGTCGCCATGCTTACCCCGGTGGATAGCGTCAAGTGAACGAGGCATCGCCATAACATCTCTCCTATGGAAAAAGGAATTCAGATAAAGCGGCCGTCGTCCTCTCGTTGCCGCTGTTAAATACAGATTAACCTAATCAATTGGATCGAGAACTCAACTCGCCGCCGAGAAACATGCCGATAAATCTGGTTGTGATAGAACTGAAGGTGCGATGAAAGGGAACCCATCGGGTCAAACGTGACATAGTAAGAAAAAAAAGACCCCGTGGCTCAATAGCCAACGGGGCCTCGACATAGAAGGTGATATCTCAGTCTGAGAACGACCTTCCTTCCGTCAAGCCAGAGATAAGCTCACCTACCTCTCTCTCGCTTAGCATTGTCCCCGTATCTGCTGCAATTTCTTCTATCTGCTGAGGCAGCCCATGGGGAATCTCACGTTTCAACAGCTCCAAAGCAGCCATTATCGTGTTGTGCTCCACCTGAGAAGCGCTCGCCAGTGTAATATCACTGAAGTTAAGCCCCTCGCACAGCTCATCAATTTCGTCGTCATCCAGAGCGACCGGACCACCATCAGGCTGAGCCATCTCTTCAATATCAGTCGGTAGGTCGCTGGCTTTCTGATAAAACCGTAAAGCAGCAAGAACGGTGTTGTACTGACTGAGTGTCGCGTCTGCCTTCATCGCCATTGGTTACTCCCGTATCGAATCCATGTACGCCAATCATACGAACCATTCAAAAATCCGGAACCTTGCGGCACCGCCATTCTTTCAGTCTTGTTATCACTCATTTTAAGTGCGTTTCGTGCTGTTCCGGGGTACTAAGCTTGCGCCCTATACTCATCACGCTATCATGGCCTTCGGTCTCATAATTTCAGTATACATAGCATAGGCATGTTGGACGCTATCACTGCTTTCCTAGCGACGAGGGATCAGTGATGCAAGCAACAAAAAGGAGGAAAAATGTCCCTTGATCCACACAAAGAACCCCAAGACGAAGCCCTCGTACGTGCGATCAGGTTAGAACTCGAAGTAGATGAGCTACGTGCCGCGTTACAGCAAAAAGAAAGAGAAGCCGACAAGGCAGATAAAGCACAACGTAAGGCCAAGCATGAGGCTGATCAGCTTCGCGCTCGAAACGAGAAACTAAGCCAAAAGCTTGAGAAAGCCCAAAAGGATGCGAAGCAAGCAAAACACCTGGCTAGGGAAGAGCTGCAAAAACAGAAGGCCAAAGAAAAAAGCAAGAGGGGAAACGCTTCAACCCAACCCTCGGGCGAAGTCTCTAAAGACGGACCATCCGTAAAAAGCGATGATGGAAAGGTCACTGTCTTCTTGAACAAGGATCAGGTCCATATTGCACAACCCCCCTATTTTGTTGTGAGCAGCACGCCCCTCTCTGTCAGCGACAAGCATCAACTTGAATTCTGCGGCCTGATCTCGGGCATCCGTCAAAGCGAATACGGTGAGTTTGCTGAGAACGCGGCACAACTCATGGCGACGCGATGGCGGTACCAGAATAACTGTATGCGAGTTGAGGACTTAGACCTCCCGACGAAGATCGCAACTGCCCTGAGTGAAAGTGGGTTGGAACGCGTCGCGGATATTCAAGCATGCCACCAAGCAGGTAAGCTCACGGATATCAAAGGTATCGGTCCAGCCGCCGCCAGCAAGATCGCCGAAGCGGTTACTTCTTAAACTCTTGCCATGGCAGCCATGCCTGCCATGGCCTCCTCTCACCCCAAAGGACAAGGAACGTCGCATGCGACCACCCCTGGAAACCCTCAATGAGCATAGGGAATATAAACGATGGAGCACTGCGCTCCTCATCATCACTCTGATTTACATCATCGCTGAATTTGCCTGGAACGCGGCTCTTCTCAACTCCGCGAGTGGCTTGGTTCTCGATCCAGATGAATTCAAGGTCGTAGAGATCATCGGCCGGGTGCTCGGCAGTATCGGTTGCTCTCTCTTCGTGCTTGGCTTTGTACGCTTAAAACCAAAATCCACGCCATTTTCTACGAGCACTGCAGCCGCTCGTGCTTTTCTTGTACTTGCAACCGTGGGGCCTGCTTTCTTTGTCGGCTCTAATGCCTTGATCAACTCTTTTCTTGTCGATTCATCGAATGGTAAAGAGCGATGGGTGGCTGGTCATATCAACCTTCTCAAGCGTGCCGAGGGGGCAGGTATCGTCGATATTCTGGGTATGAAACTCGAACCAGATGATGACCCAAGTGATCCCGCTCGCATGACATACCATGTCATGGCCGGCCCCGCCCTTCTGACAGTACCTGAGGTTATTGAGGACTTTCGTCAGGGAAGTAGTATCCAGCCGACGATTTTTGGTCTTGTTAAGCTGCATACCTTGCACAAAAGGCACGATGCTTATGATAGTTATCTCGAGTATAACGATGAGCTGAAAAACCTTTGGCGTTTGTATCAAGAAAGCAGCACGTCCGTAAGCGACCAGATGCAGAGGATCACCAATAGCGAATTCAATCGAGTCTGGAACCCTATCCGTCAGGAGCTGCGGAATAAATGGCCCGATGTCCAGCGCTCTGTTGCTAGGTCTCGCAAGGATGCGGATCGACTGTATGATCATGTGTCTGCAGTGCTCGCGTCTAAGGTGCGTAGCCACATGGCTAATAACCCTGCACGCTTTACCGTGGCCAACCTGGAGTCGGCTGACAGCCTGGAGGATACCGATGGCTATCTTCGCCAGATCACGCAAAGCGTCTACTCCACACAACCTAGCAAGCCGTATGACAAGCTGAACATCCATGCCATGGTTTGTGGTGGCCCAGGCCGCGCGGGTCGTACCTGCGTGCCCAGCCAGGCGGATTATCTGCGCACCCTTCATGACTGGGGGGGATATGATCAATACGTTGATCCCGAGAGTGGCTACTCCTTCGATCTTCGCTCCTATCAGGATTTCCTGAACGACCCTCTGACAGGTAAGCGTGTACGCGAGCAGATTGAAGAGAAAACAGGACTTTATATCTCGAGAAGTTTCGACTCAGAATTCCGTGGTCGCCACGCCGTCGTCAGGCGCTATATCAATGAAGCCAAACAACGAGAGGTTGCCTCCGAATGGCGAGACGCCTTCGCCGATGCAGTGCCCGGCAACCAATCGTTCAGCAAGTTATTGCCTGGGCTTCCAGCCAGTCAGTTTTTCGCTGATCCCGGCGTAGAAAAACTCATTCGTTCCAAGAGTGGGTATTACTCCCCCAGAGTGCGGCCCGGTATGTCTAAAAGTGACTTCACCCGCAACGTGCTTTCGGATGTCATGCGCGACGAGCAACGGCGTCTCTGGCGGGAGTACCAACTCACTCCCTCCAATTTTGAAGGCGAACGAGAAGTATATCTCGAGGATTTGAGGGAAACCGTTGAACTGGGTAGGCGAGAGCGTCACTCGGTTATCGAGAAGGGTGAAGACTACTACCGTGCCACGGTGGTTCCACCCATCGTGCTCGGCTTGAGTCTGTTCTTCTCCTTGGTTGCTCTGCTCAAGCTTCCGCTGATGATCAACGAGGTCGTGCACGCCCGAACCCAAGGAAGGTGTGACTATCGCCTCGTGGCGCAGCTCGTGTTCGCGGCGGGTCTGGCGTCGTTGCTTATCTTCCCGATTGTGAAGGATCGCGACACCATGTCGCCAGGGGCTCAAACCAGCCTCGCCATTTTGGATGAGCGCGCACCGCAATGGTCTACCGCAACCAAGTGGGTCTTCGCAGCAGAACCGGTGTTCTACCAGATCGGTGAAGCGATCCTGCAACCGTTTGGCCTTGATCGTCGCGAGCCACTCAACGAATACAACTACCCGCAGGTACTGTGAGACATATGATGCTGCCACGAAAGAAATCACGAACGCTGGCGTTGGTCGCAGGCCCCATCCTGCTGGGCTCGTCCGTAGTCGACACCATCTCGATCAAGACTGATCGCGCCTACCAGGACGCCTATGAATCAGGAGAACTGACTTCGATGGAGGGGGAGCGTCGGACGCTCGCCAGCAATGCGCCAGCATCGCGGACAGACCTCAAGCGATCATTGGATAGTGCCTCCACCACGGCTCGCAGGGGGGTGCGCATGGTCTCGGCCGACACTTCCTCTGGTGGCAATGCCTCCTCCCTTCGAGAGCTCACACAGGCTCTATCCGGCTCATCCCGTTCCGCCACCAGCCAGCGTGTCAGCCGCAAGCGCCAGCAGGCGCCCACGGCAACACGCCTCACGGTGTTCACTGAGCCTTCCGATGCCCGTGTCCGGATCATGAACATAGGCCCGAAATATCGTGATGGCATCCGGCTGGACTATGGGCGCTACGACATCGAGGTCAGCAAACCGGGATACCGGACGCAGCGATTCCCCATCAGCGTGGACAGCCGCCAGACCGCCCTGAATGTGGACCTCGCCAAGCGCGACGGCTTTCCCTGCCGGATCGACCACATCTACAAAGGGGGCCATCCCCTGACCGACTACGGCACCCAGCTTCGGGTCGAGCTCAGCCTGCCGGACACCTCGCTCTATGAGGTCTACTCCTCACTGGCGACCTACCTGGATGAGCAGAACTACATCCGGGACGTAACGACCGAGATGGGGAACCACTACGCGTATATCTCGGGATATCAGCCTCGCGTCCTCACCAAGGAGGATATCGCCCAGAATCGCGAGGCGAACATGTCGGATGGACGACTGAAACTTCACTATGGCCTCGAAGACGGTCCCAACGACACCGTCACTTACACCCAGTATGTGCGCATCCCTAAGGGAACAGGGTTCAAGCTGGATGAAGTGGAAACATCTGTCTGCCAGGCAATCTCGGAGCTGTAATGATGAAACACCTTCTTCGCGCCAGCGCAGCTGGCATTGCACTGCTCGGCTTGTCTGGCTGCGCCATCACCGGCCAGGGCTTCTGGATTCCTGATCCGCCGATGCCCGCCTATGTCTCGCCCATCGCCTATGAAGGGCTCGACTGCAACGCCCTGGACGCCCATCGCGATATCTACGGCGACATGGTGGCCAGTTTGACTCCGGTAATGGATGGCAGAGACCAGTATTGGGATGCGCCTGTCGGCCATGGGCTTGAGGCATTCGAGGACCGGGGGCTGACGATCAACCCCGAGATGACCGTCTATGACGCCTTCGTCCTGGGCTGGGGTCGCTACGAGGCCGTGATGTCGGTCGCCGAGCGGAAGTCGTGCGGGCTGCCCGACACCCATGACCTGCTGCCCTGGCACAAGACAGTGGTACACGTACTGGAATCAGACCGCCGTCCTTAACCGTTTCCGTTCCATGCCCTCGATCATGGGGATCGAGGGCTTCTGACAACGTAGGTAGTACAGATAATGCAACCAGTGGTAAGCCCCGACGAAGCTGTGGTGATTGCACAATGCCCTTCGTGCGATGGATCGGGGATGACTGTCATCAAGCGGTTCATGGACAGAAAAGATAGCGTGGAGCTAGGCCAGCTGGTGCAGCGAGGCTTCAAGCGAAAGACCATGCCTCTGCATGCCGTAGGCGACCTGGCGCAATGTCGGTGTCGCCGCTAAGAAAGCACTGAGGCCGGGGAATCCCCGGCCTCTTCTCGTTCCCTATCAGCAACGGCCCTCGCCGCTTCAGCCCCTCAGTGCGGCCGAGGGGATCACGATGTTGGTCAGCTCCCAGAAGACTCCCATGTGACGGTGCAACACGAATGTCAGGGGCTCGCCGTCATCGTTGTGCACGACGATATGGAACTCATCCCATGCGTCATAGCCCAGGCTGGCGTCGCCGAACGGGCTGTCGGGCAGCAGGCCGTCCTCCTCTTCCTCGCCGGGCTTACCTGTGCCCTGCTCTCTCGACGGCTCTCCGGCAGACGAGGCCCCCTCAGGACGACCATCCAGCTTCGCTGCCAGAGCCGTAGGGGTGACATAGGACTCCACCAGCTTGTCCGTCAGCAGACTACCCACGGCCGCCCCCAGCATGGCGATGGCACCATGATTGGTACCGACTTCCTGCTCGGCGCGTTCGGCGATCATGAGGTTGATCTGGTCTTTCAGGTTCTGCCGCAACTCGGGAAAGTTGACGTGCTTGGCCAGGGCCTCGCCGTCCCGCGCATCGGCAGCGCTCTTCATCTGATAGCTGGTCAGGTAGGGGCTACCGGCGATGGCGACCACCGACGTCAGGCCAATCACGGCCAGGGTCTTCTTCATGTACATCACATCCATGTCAGGGGGTGAAGTTGCGGGGCTCAGGGTATCGCCCCCGGCCAGCAACGTCATGGGCTTTGCTCAGCGGCCCCGATCAAAAAGATGGCCCAGCACATCGCGCCAGCGCAGGGACACCTCAGGGCGAGATTCTGCCGCGATGCGGCGTGTGACCTCTGCGAAGGTGAATGAGGCGACCACGGCAATCCAGTGAGAGGGCCAGTCGAAGACAAGGCAGGCCATCGTGGCCAGGAGAAAGGTCGCGAGTAGCCAGCAACTGCGTTTGAACCATAGATATGCTCGTTCCGGTGCCATCGGAGATCGTCCTTGCTATGCATGAATGGCCACCACCCTCTGTCGGGGTGGTGGCCGGATGATCGAAGGCTCAGGTGGACGGGATCACCCTTCCGATTCTTCGTCTTCCTCTTCCTGTTCGATCCTCACCAAAACCCACGCCCAGTAGCCCAGCCGGGTATCGTCGTCGGCCACCTCACTCTGCCATACGTCCAGGGGATGCTCTGGATGCTCACCCCAGAAGTCCGTGCCCAGTTCGGGATGTTGATCGAATTCGCTTGCGGTCATGGTGTCGTCCTTAATGTCCGTCAATGGTCAGTTCGGGGCACGGGTCGGCGTCTTTGTCGAAGAGCACCCAGTCAAAGCCCTTGGCATCCAGGTAGCCGAGGATATGGCTGATGGCCGGGAGGTCGCTGATGTGTCGTTTCGTGCGCAGCAGCCACCCATCTGCCCGCTGCATGGCGCCATGGATCGCGTCCTGGCGAATGGCCTCGGTCAGTTCTTCCGCTTCATCCTCGGGAATGTGGCTGGTACTGATCACGGCCATGGTTTTGCTCTCAATAGTCATGGTCATTACTCCCGAGCCCGGCGTCAGAGTAGGCTTCAGCCACTTCAGCCTCGGTCATCGTGGCTACCCGATCCTGAAGGACGGAGCGCAGGAAGCCGCTGTCCGACAGACAGGTGTCGTACCAGTCGTCCACGATGGCCTGTCGCCGTTCTTCTACGGGCATGGGACACTTCTCCTGGCCCGCAAGCATGGTTTCAAACCCATTAGCTTTGATCGTCTCGAGTGCCTCTTCTGTCGGCATCTCGGCCAGATCGAATTCGATCCTGGCCTTCACATCTTTGATGATGTCCTCAATGCCCATGGTGTCTACTTTGCGCTGAGCGTAGCGGGCAAACAGTTCGGTGGTATCGCTCATGGGTCAGTCCCCCTTGTCCGCTTGCGCCAATGCCACCTGAACGTCAGAACCTCGCCGAGCTTCCAGGTCACGCAGATTCTCGATCTCGTCGGGCTCGTACCCATCAGCTACAAGGTCGCCTTCGCTGAGGTAGCGATCCACGTCCTCCAAGCCGCGATCCACCAGGGCCTTCGCATCATCGAGCTGCTGTGGTGTCAGCCTCAGGAGGTAGCTGGCGCCAGCGGGATCGGTGTGTGTGGCCTGCTGCACGGTCATCGGTTCGGCACCTGCCATTCCCTTGAGGTGCTCGAGCACGTCAGCCCGGCGCTCGGCTGGAATCCCCAGGAGATCGCTGATCAGCTCTACCTGCCCTCGGGCATACTCGGCGCTGGCCTCGATCTCTTGTCCCGCGCCATCACCAATCAGCGCCGCTGCGGTCCGCAGCAGGGGTTGGTTGCGACTGTCCCCGAGGATGGCACCCAGCGACAGTCCTTCTGCGACCGCCTTTTCGCTGACTATCGTCATGATCCATTCTCCTGGTTGGCGATGGCTTGCAGTGTCGCGTCGTGGTGCAACTCACCACAGTCCGTGCGGCCCCACATCCACTGTCCGAGGACTTTGCCCACCGGCTCCCCCTTGGCAGCGAGACGATTGGCCAGGGCTTCTGTCACGAGCCACCGCTCGACGGACTCCTTGCGCGGCGGTTCCTCGCCATGGACTTCCCACCAGTGGTGCCACGCGCCAGCGATAGCCTGACGCTCGGAGGCAAACTCGCCATTCTCGGGCTTCCAGTCGTCGCCGGGGGTATCGAACACCCAGCAACGCTCGCCATGATGATTGTCGGGATCGTGTTCGATCACCGCATAGCCCTCAGGCGGCTCGGACAAATCCGGCGCCGAGCGCACCATGCTCAGCTCATCCTCGAGCGCGTCGATATAGCCGTCTGTCTCCAGGTGCCTGAACAGCTCGCAGCACGGCGCAAGGACTTGGGTCTGGATCAAGGCTCCGAGCCCTTGTGCTGCGGCGTTGCCCTCGATGTGGTCGCTTCGTTCACTCATGCCGCATCCTCTTCGTCGTATTCTTCGGCGACCCACTCCCACAGGCCCAGCTCGGTTCTGTTCGCATTCACTGCCTCGACCCATGCCCGCTTCTGCTCCGGCGTTGGAGATGCCGGGTTCAGGTCGGTCCCGCAACGAGCGCAGATGTCGTCGCCCTCGTTCAGGTGCATGTGATTGGCGCACTCCCAGGCGTCGTGACTCATGCTGCCTCCTTGTTCACGGCTTTCCGGAAGGCCATCACCACGTCCTCGGCATCATCTGCATCGAGGGCATCGGCGATAGGCGAGCAGCCGTCTTCTATCTCACTGAGGACGCTGCTGCCCCATTGCTCCAGCTTGTCTTGCGGCATGTGAGCGATGGCCAGCATCAGGAGGTCTTGAGCCAGTGCGGCTTCGCCCCGCATTCCCGAGGTGCCTCCCGCGATCAGGCCGGTGGTGGCCTGCGTCATGTTTTCGTGTTGGCTTGCCATGAATCAGCCCTCTTCCGATGCGTCGTTGAACGCCTTGATGATGGCGTCGTCATCCCAGCCCGCCAGGGTGCGGAGAAACTCCACCTGCTCTCGGGCACCCCCATTGTTGGCGTTGCTCGCCATCTCAGAGGCGGCATCATGGACAAGGCCATCTAGGGCAAAGGACGTGGCTTCGTCGCCGTCACGAATCTGGTCGATGCTTGTGATCTCGGCAGTTCGCTGGGAAGGATTAGCGATCATCACTTGTGGCTCATAGCGTTCAAGGGTGCCGGACGTGGCGCGGGTAATCAGACCGTCCCCCATCACCACCAGGATCGCTCTCTCGAGGTTTAGGCGAAGCTCTGCCCTGGTCATCGGCGAGCCACCTGACGCGGCGCCAGTTGGGTCAATGGTGCCGGTCAGAGTCATAGTGAAGTTGATGTTCTTGGTGTCTGTATTACTCGCGATCTTCACCTCTGGCTCATAGCGCTCAAGAGCACCGGAGGTCGCTCGAGTGATCAGTCCCTCTCCCATCATCTTCAGCACGGCGCTCTCGAGGTTTTCGCGCAGCTCTGCCTCGGTCATTGGGGGGCCGTCCGGATCGGCGCCGGTCGGGTCGATGGTGCCGTTCAGCGTCAGGGAGAAATCCATGGTGTTGTCCTGCTCGGTTGTTGTCGGTCGCGGCGAATGAGTCGTGGCATGCATCATGCGGCTTCCTCGCTGTCGTCCGTCTCATTGATCAGGCCGCGCCCCTGGGCCAAGCGACGCAGTGCATCAACATCGGTGGCCCCGAGCCCTTTTTCACCGTGGCGCAGGATGGAGCGCAGATAGCTGTCGTCATCCTCGAGTAGCATCTGGCGGATGTTGGTGATGTCGTCCTCGATCAGTCGCTCGACAAGTTGCTGGCGCTCTTGCTCTTGCACCTCGTTGGCCGCGTCCATCGCCTCCAGCTCTTCGTCGGTCGGGTATTCCGCGTCGACCCAGACCCATGCCTGGACGTAGTGGCCGGGGTCGTCGCCACGCGACACGGCGGCTCCGTGATCCACCTCGAGGGTGCCGTCATCCTGATACTGCTCACGGGCGGCTGCGATGAAGTCGGCATCGCTATCGGTCGTTTTTAGGCTCATGGGGCATTCCTCAGTCGTTGGCTGTTCTCTGCATGTCGGCGCGGCTCTTGTGGCCACGTTGCCGTTGACACCCCGCACACATCCTGTGCCGAAGTGCAGCTCCAATGTATCGAACGTCGCCAAATCGGGAAGCCTAAGGCGAGATGGCGGTAACTAAGCGACGGATTCTCAGTTTCACTGCCACATGGGTTATACTGTATGTTTGACCAGCACCAAGAGGGGCCGCCGATGAGCCAATCTGACCAATCCGCCGAGCTTCTCGGGCCGCTGGCGCCGAGTGCTGATGGCACCAAGCTTCCGCTCTTTGAGGGCGCGTCTTGTGGCTTCGCCTCTCCCGCCGAGCATGTGAGCGAGCCGCCCTTGTCGCTTGACGACCTGGTACACCTGCGCGAGCCCTCCATGTTTCTGGTACGGGCGGCCGGGACGAGCATGATTGAGGCAGGTGTGTACCCCCATGACATCCTGATCGTGGATCGCGCCCGCGAGGCCCGCTCTGGCGACGTGGTGATGGCCTGTGTGGGGGCGGAGTTTCTGGTCAAGCGTCTGGTGGTCAGCGACGGCGGAGATATCCGGCTGGAGGCTGCCAATCGAGATCATCCGCCTGTCGTCTTCGGCGAGGAAGAAGAGGTGCAAATATGGGGAGTATGCACCTACAATTTGCACCGGCTTAGTCAAACATGACAACGGAAATTAATACCTCCGGTGTGCCATTGGCCATTTTTGACTGCAACGCGATGTATGTCTCAACGCATATGATTTTCGAGCCATGGAAGGCTGCGCATCCGGCAGTAGTTTTAAGCGTCAATGACGGCAATATCGTCGCCAGATCAGCAGAAGCTAAGCGGCTGGGTATCACGATGGGCCAACCATGGCATGAAGTAGCGCCGCTATACCGGGCGGGAAAGCTATATGTGTATAGTGCGAACTTTGTTCTTTATCAAAGCATCAGTGACCGCATCATGACGCTTCTGGCGCGAGAGGCTGGCCGCGTTTCGCCGTATAGTGTCGATGAAGCATGGGTCTCCCCACCTCCCATTTCGGGAGACTTGGAACCCTGGGGACGTGAGATAAGGGCCTCCATCATGAAGCAGATCGGCATGCCCATGGGAGTCGGTATCGGCACAACAAAGACCATGGCAAAGCTTGCAAATTGGGCAGCGAAGAAATGGGCGCATCAGACAGGGAACGTGGTCGACATCCGCCTCGATGATCGCCTGGAGAAATTGCTCAAGGCGGCTCCCGTTGGCGAAATCTGGGGGATAGGCCCCCGGCTGACGAAGCGTCTCGAGAGTGACCTGCGGATCACGTCCGCCTGGCAGCTGGCCATGGCCGACAAGCGGCTGCTACGGCGCCACTTCGGCGTCACGGTGGAGCGCACCGCGCGAGAGCTCTGCGGTGAGCGCTGTTTCGACTTCGAGGATGACCCTGTGCCTCAGCAAACGATCATCTCGAGTCAGAGCTTTGGGCAGAAGGTGCAGGACAAGGAGGTATTGGCGTCGGCGGTGGCGACGTATGTGGCCAGGGGCGCTGCCAAGCTGCGCCGACAGGGATCGCTCACCCACTGCCTGAGCGTCTTTGCCCGCACCTCCCCCTTCGCCCGCACCGGTGAGCCGTACAGCGCCAGCCAGATCATCAGCTTCAATTCCCCGACCAGCGACACCCGCGATCTCACTGCTGCGGCCATGGAGGCCGTCGACCGGATATACCGGCCTGGAGTGCAGTTCGCCAAGGCAGGCATCCAGCTCAGCCAGTTCGTCCCGGCGAAGAACCGCACGGATGACCTGTTTGCGCCTGGGCAGCGCCCCGAGAGCCCCGCTGTCATGAGCGTCATGGACGACATCAACCGAAAGATGGGCAGAGGCGCCGTCAGGGTGGCCAGAGCAGGGGCACAACATGGCTGGGAGATGAAGCGGCAGTTCGCCTCCCCCCACTACACGACACGCTGGGAAGACTTACCGGTGGCCCGCTGAAACGGCGCCCCTGTCACGGCAGGCTTGGGTAGCACCGCGACAGAGAAACAGGGTAGATGGATAACTTCAGCAATAGCGGAGGTGATAAAGCGGTTTCCGCGCGCGTGGCATGGGTTGGAAGTGCCACTCACTGCTGCAATCGCACCAAACGAGTTCGGCTGGCGCCGCATTGGGCGGTCCCTGCCGAGTGGCAGCTGAAAAGATGAAGTTGTGATACAGGACGTTCTGAACTAGGGTCCCTGCCGCACAGTCCCTGCCGCACAGGCAGCTGGTAAGAGGTACGGGCGATAGCGCCCCGTATTCTGCCGAAAAGGCCGCTAGTAGGTTGCATTGTGAAAGTGATCGCTCTGCCGAACAGGCAGATACATCAAGATAGCTGGATCCGGATCCATGACGACGCTGCAAGCACAGGGAATAGAGGGGAATTGAAGTGATCATGCAAGCCCACTTTGAGCTGGCGCTGGAGACCGATACCTTCGTGTTGATCCTGGACGCTGATGGCCCAAAATCGATTACCAACGATGCGGGGCGTGTCGTACCAAGAGTCGAAGCCATGGTGGGAGGCCTAGGACGGCGAAAGCTGTATTACCGTGACAGCGATGGTCGCTTCGATCAGCTCCAGACATCGAATGGACGCTATACGAGCATTGCCCCCTGCAGCCCCCACCAGCAGTCCATTCTGTCGGAGTGGCTGGAAGAAACTCATGCCGGCCATGCTCACCCTACCCCGGGTCGCACACGCTTCACATAGCCACTGCCCCCTCTCATCCAGAAAGAAGCCGGCAATGCCGGCTTCTTTCTCTTTTGCACTTCCTCCCGGCCATCGCCTACAGCAACCAAGTCTTCGGGTTATGGATCGAGGCCTCCTTGGGACGTCTGCCAGCGCCGAAAGCCATACAGCTCCCCGCTGCTACTGCGTCTCTGTGCCAGAAAAACCGTATTGTCCTCCAACATTGACTTAGCAAATATCGGAACACCAAACGCTTTCAGGAGGTTCCCTTTCTCTGGTTCAGGCTTCTGGATCTCGAGCTCTGCAGTATCGTTGCTCATGACAACCACAAGCACAGAGGTCCCATGAGGAGCCAACGATATGAGCAACGTCATCAACTTCCCGAAAAACGGCATCAAGCGTCAGAGCGTCAACTTCCTGGCGAACACACTCGACTACCTGCGCGATCTCGAGAAGGATGCTCGTTCAGCGATCGGCTACAACTTGGACCGGCTGCAGCTCTGCCAGGATCCGGAGGACTGGAAGCCGATGTCAGCGGTCGGACCCGGCGTGAGGGAGATTCGTATCAAGGTGCCGAGCGGTACCTACCGGGCCTTGTACGTGCAGAGCAAAGGGAAGGAGATCCACGTCCTCAACATCTACCGGAAGAAGGACAACGTGATGCGGGACAAGGTGAAAAAGCTGACAGTGCAGCGTCTAAAACTGGTGGCGTAAACCAGGGACGAACTGGGGCCTTCAGATATAGCCTGGCTCAGCCGAGCCTATGGGTAGACTGTCCAGGAACCGTCGATAATGCTCAGCCACCAGCTCTCGTGAGACGGGGATACGTCCGCGAGGCAAGCGCAAACCATCCAAGTCTCTATAACTGGATTCATCAGCTAGGCGAGGAGTGACCACCAAGCGCCAGCTATCAGGGTCGATCGAAATAAAGTATCGGTCGAACAGACGATGTATGTCGACGCGCAAACACAACCCATTAGCGGGGTGGTTTGAGTGCGGCCCGGTATAAGGGCTTATGTGGGCGGCCTCTAAGAGCAAAGTCTCCTGGCAGTCAGTGACGCAGCAGCGGTGCCCATAGTTATCTAGCACGTCCTGACGGAAGCCTGCCTGCCCCTCCCTAACGACTACTTGTTGCTGGCGCCGTGTCCGCTTATCAGCACGCAGTTCGTCGGCATTTGGCGTAGGCGGGCTGGGAATATCGTTGCGATCCAGCTCAAGAGCGCTGTCTTCCCCATCCTGATCAGGGAGATCACCCGCAAGCTTAGCGATCTCACCGTGAGTCATGAGATGTCGCCAGCCGGTTTCGGGAGCGATTCCTGCTTGTTTCCGAAGCTGTGCCAGCGCTCCACAGGCAGCCTCTAAACTGGCAAAACTGGCTGGGCGACGCTCCCAGGCATCTTTGAGTTCTTCAAGGCTCAGCTCCGCTAGGTCCATTCGCGTCAATGGCGGGAACACAAGCTCACTATCATCAAGAATAGAAGGAGCCGGCGTATCGACCTGGCTTGACTCCTCGCCATCATCGAGCTCGCGAACGGGTGCCCGCCCGAATGGATCCACTTCAGGAGCCAGCTCTCGGACCTCATCGAAGTCCATGTAGGAAAGCCACCCTTGGTAGGTTTCGACCGTACCATTATCGACTTCAATGATGGCCAAGGCTTCGGCCGCCGCCTCTCTGGATCCACAGAGCTTGTTACGATGCGACCATACGATTTGAACCTCCTCGAGGGTCAAATCGATCAGATCCTCTGGTTCGTAGACCCATAAGTACCCAAGGGCCGGATACTCATCGACATCGCCGCTTGCGGCTTCCTGAAGAGAGCCAATGCCTGCACTCGTGAGTCCGTGATGGCTCCCAATCTCTTGGAATGTCTGGAGGCCTTCGAGATCTTTTGCAGCGAAAATATGGGAGGCAACCCGGCGCTCGGCCAGGATTTCCATCAGGCGAAAGAAATTATAACCACCCCCAGTTGCCCTTTTCGCTCTGGTGATATTTCTCGATCTGGCGGCTTCAGCAGCCCGCTGGCGCTTTCGCTTACTAGACATCCGCACAACTCACCGCTTTTCAGAATGGGGTGTCGAGCAGACGCTAAGACCAACTGCACCTCATCGATCAGGGGGACCTGATATTAGGTGACCATGCCGAGAGGAAAGCCCTTCAGCCGCCTCTGGAACCGCTATGGCGAACCATCAGGCCTGTTCGGCGGTAACTTCTGGAGGTTTCTTGCTTCTCCGCCGCTGGTCCTTTGCCTGCTCACGCTTTTCAAGCCGCAAGCGCTCTTCTTCATAACGCTGCAAGACTAGTTTTTCTTTCAAGTGACCCTGTTTGATCTCGCTGATCAGATCCTTGCTACCGAACAGCTCTACTTCCAGGTCTTCGATTCTGTTTCTCCAGCCTCGAATTTCCCGATAGTTGGCCTCTGACAAGGTGCCCTGCTTGATCAGTGAGTTGATGATCGCCTTGAATTTGCGGATGCCGTCGCTGCGACGGGTATAGTTGAGCTCACCGCTGTGTCGGACGAATTCCTGGTAAGAGATACGAAATGGAATCTCCTTCGCCAGGTTCCTGGCTTGCGTCAGCACCATCTTGCTGAGGAAGAGCGCCGCTTTGCTGTCGGTACAGAGAAGCCGCTTGATGTTGTACTGGCGATAGTTGCGGTTGCTGATCGCCATTGAGATCAAGGGATGGAAACGTACCGCCCACCGGCCAGAGGGATCCGTGGGCTTGTGCCCTCTCTCAGTGGAGCTAAAGAGCTCGGGAAAGATAGGGGCAGACGCTGATTTGACCCCGTTGATCCGAAGCTCCAAAGAGCACTTGTTCAGGATGTTGAGTGACCGAACGATCTCAGCATAGCTGCGTGTCTTTTTCTCTGCGGTTAATGCAGCACGGAGCCCAGAAAGAGAGAAAGACACGCCATAGGCACGTCCAGCAGAGAGGTTGGGGTCGTCATAGAGGTCGGTTTCGTCCATGGCCATCTTGACGAGGACCATCTCCACCAGCTCCTCCGTCAGTCCAGGATAGTATTCCACCTTGGTGAGGACGTTACCCTGCTGCTCTTGCAGCTTTGCTGGCGTGAGCACCATCTCGTACTCATCACCGTCGTGGCTGAACTTGTGATTGACGATGTCGAGATCAGATGAAGAGCTGGAACCGATCCCAGAAATGGCCGAGCCATTATACTTGGGGATGTTCTCCCAAGCCGTGAAGAGGCTTGAAAGCTTATCGCGCTCAGCATCACTGTTCGCGATAACCCCTTGAAAGTCTTTGATGTCGGAGTAGCCATCCAGGTGGTACTCCGGCTGGGGGCTTCTTGGTGGGCGGAGATGGAGGTCTAGCTGCTCGACGCCGCTATCAGGGATGGGCTTTCCCAGCTCCCTGTTGCTCTTGCCGGCGGCCACTGGCTTGCCTTCTATTTGTTCCAGCTTCTTGCGTCGTAGCTCCTGCAGTTCTTTTGTTGTTAGCTCTGCATCCGCTCTAGCCATCGGGCTCCCCTCCTTAGTCGTCCTGAATGAGGATAAACGCCACACAGGTCGGCGACTAGGAGGTATCTGTCACCACTTGCGATAAAAACGCTGTAGCTCTACGACTGCATATAACCACTTGTTTTTTAACCAATTATAAGGGGGTTGGGCGTCATCTGTTGAAAGCTTGACAAATACCTCCATGCTTATGCTCGAGAGACTGGGAGGCCCGGTGCCTCTGGGTGGCGCCAGATCGGCAGTGGTGACACATACCTCCTAGCCGGCTCCTGAACGTCAGTGGTGACAGATACCTTCAAGCTTGAGCACGAACGGCAGTGGTGACGAATACCTCCTAGCTTGGGCATGAACGGCATTGGTGATAGATACCTCCAAGCTTGCGCACGAACGCCAGCGGTGACGAATACCTCCTAGCTTGGATACGAACGCCAGTGGTGACAGATACCTTCAAGCTCGAGCGCGAACGCCAGTGGTGACGAATTCCTCCTAGCTTGTTCACGAACGCCAGTGGTGACGAATACCTCCTAGCTTGCTCACGAGCGCCAGTGGTGACGAATACCTCCTAGCTTGCTCACGAGCGCCAGTGGTGACGAATACCTCCTAGCTTGCTCACGAACGCCAGTGGTGACAGATACCTTCAAGCTTTGAGCGCGAATGCCAATGGTGACGAATTCCTTCTAGCTTGCGCACGAACGCCAGTGGTGACAGATACCTTCAAGCTCGAGCGCGAACGCCAGTGGTGACGAAGACCTCCAACCGCAGCCACCAACGCTTGCGGGCATTGATCCCCCACCTGAAGCAGCCCGGCAGTGGTGACAGATACCTTCAAGCTTTCGCACGAACGCCAGTGGTGACAGATACCTCTCAGTTCTCCTCTGAGCGCCAGCCAGCGACGACATATACCTCCTAGCTTGGGCCTGAACGTCAGCGGTGACGGATACCTACCAGTTCTGCCGTGAGCGCCAGCCAATGACTATAGATACCTCCTAGTGCTGCCACTAGCGCCTGGCTGGGATGACGGATTCCACCAAGGCATCGCCGAACGTCAGTGGTGACTAATACCTCCTAGTTCCAGCACGAGCATCAGCGGCGACAGAAACCTCCTAGCTCGGGTTGAATGTCAGCGGTGATAGATACCTCTAACCTCAGGCCTGATCCGCCGTGGTGCACGATATCTACTGGCATTGGAAGGACAGCAAGGCCTTGCAGGTGTGACCGAAACCTTCATGTATGTAGCGGGATCAGCGCTGAACTAAGCTTCTCGGACAGGGTGTCTCCCCAGCGCCTCGAGCTGCTTCCCTAGCGAGATCTTGCCTTGAAGGTATTTGTCGCATCATCCCGGAGGTATTTGTCGCAATGGCCAATATCAAACACTTAGAAGAGCAAAATGGCTCCAGGTGCTTAAAGGTATTCGTCACTACTCGCGGCCAGCTAGAAGGTATGTGTCACCACAACGGCGATATGGCGGCAAATGCTTGGAGGTATTCGTCACTGATTGGCTTTTCTAGTGAGAGGTATTTGTCGCAGCTCGTTGTGAGCCGTCATGGACTAGGAGGTATCTGGCGCAACTGCCACAAGGAATGTGGCGCAACTGCTTGGAGGAATCCAACGCATCATCTCAAGGGTATCTGTCACGCCAAGTTATCCAAGAAACTGTTTTATAACGAAAATTCTTCGCCCTTCTTTTGTCCTTCCCCTTCTTCTTTTCCTTTTCTTAGATTTCTTTGCCGGGCCCTAGAAAACTCCACCTGACGTACTATTTTGATCTGCCCGGCTCTTTGTCGGCTGCCGGCTTCCCACGCCGGGTGGTTGTCTTGCTTGCTGCGGCAGCCTCTTCTCGCCACCGAGCGTTCTCTTCAGCCAGGGCAGACGCTCGGCCGGCTTGTTCTGCAGCCCGTGCATTGGCTGTGGCCAGCTCGCCAGACACACGGTCCCGGTCGGCTCGAATCTCGTCCAGTTTCTCCGATCGCTTCTCCAGGTCGCGTTCGAGCTTGTCCGAACGCTGGGTAGACGCGTCGAGCTGTTGGTGGAGCTGGCCAAGCTCTGTCTTCAATGACCCCATCTGTTCCTTCGACTGGGTCTCGCGCCAGCGCAGCTCTGCAATGGTCTGCTCCTGCTCATGGACTCGATCATGGGAGGCAGCCAACCGTTCCTCGAGCGAACGGTTAGTCTCCTGGGCTTCATCCAACCCGTGACGCAGCTGTGTCGCCTCCTGGCGTGCTTCGGCCTCCCCTACCGACAAGCGTGTGTTGTCCGCCTTCAACTCTTCGAGTTGGGTGGCGTTGTAACGCTCGAGGGTCTCCTTCTCGGCAATCGTCCGTTCCTGCTTAGCGATGGTCAGCTGGGCTATCTCAAGCTGCTCAGAAAGAGATGCCTGGGATTCCTGAAGCGCATCACGCTCCGTGCTGACCTCCTTCAACTGTGCCTGGACATCGGCGAGTGACGCCTCAAGAGCTTTTTGAACAGCCTCTGCTGTCACCCTGAGCTCTTCTTCCTTTGCCAGCTTTTCCTGTGCGCGATCAGCCAAGGCCACCGCCTCATCGACATCCAGTTTCGCCGCGGAAATCTGACGATCGGCCTCACGGCGCTGCGCCTCAAACGAGTTGGTCGCCTCATTGGAGGCTTCCAACCAGAGATTCTCGATCAATTGCTTGGCTCGAGACTCAACCGATGCCGGCATCTCGGGCACCCGCTCGGCCTGTTGTTCAGCCTGGTTCTGCTCCCACTCCCAAAGACGCAGATGTTTGGTGATAGTGGTCAGCGAGCCGCGGCCGAGTAAGGCGTAGATGCGGCTGGATGAGGGCTTCACGCCGTCACTCACGAGCTGGTCGGCTGCGCCGCACACGTCGTCGTAGTGGATCTTCTTCTGAGCCATGGGGCCTCCTGGGGAAACAGTTGCATCGCAACGTAAAAGTTATTGAATACCGTAAACGATAATTATGACTCGCGCTGCCTGTTTTGCCGATCTTCCAGTCAATCGATATATTGACCGGCCCACATCTGCCTGAACACAAGGCTATAACAACCAGGGCATTGAGACTTCATTACACAGGGACGACCCATGAGCGATAACCAACCGAACGACAGCAACATGCCCGGCGCCCACAGTGATCCAGCTGCTGATGCCACGATCCTGAAGGACGAAGACGACACTCTCGGGCAAGCGGAAAGCAGCTCCACCTCGGAAGGGGATGCGAGCGAACAGAACGAACCACTCGGCTCTGACAGCACCGATGAAGCACATCGGCACAAGGATGAGTATTCGGACGCGGGGTTCTGGAACAAGACGACCACGTATGCCAAGAAGGCCGGCGAGAAAGCCCTCTCCCCTGCCCTGCGGATGTACTACGCGGCACAAGATCCCGACACGCCAACCTGGGCGAAATCCACGATCTATGGCGGCTTGGGTTACTTCATCTCGCCGGTCGACGCCCTCCCGGATATCACCCCGATTGTTG
Source organism: Halomonas sp. I5-271120 (assembly GCF_030553075.1). Taxonomy (NCBI): domain Bacteria; kingdom Pseudomonadati; phylum Pseudomonadota; class Gammaproteobacteria; order Oceanospirillales; family Halomonadaceae; genus Halomonas; species Halomonas sp. I5-271120. Next base: position 35,413 of record NZ_CP130702.1, on the reverse strand, counting down.
GCTACACCGACGACATCGGCGTGCTTGCAGGGGCGATCGGCATCGTGGCGGCCCACATCAAGGATGAGCATGTAGCGCAAGCGCAAGCCACGTTGAAGCGATGGTTCTCTTGAGCAGGCCTGGCTCGACACTTCTCTGACCTTCCCTTCCCCGATCCCCGCGCCAGCCCTATAGCCTGTGCTGGCGCGTCCTTCCCCACCCGCAACGCCACCAACGATGTGTCACCGACACACGCTTCGCCGACCCCACCTTTCCGTGACGCGGCTTCTGATAGCCAGACGGCAAGTCCTTGCGGTTGCCTTACACCGTATTAAATACTGTATACGATATACCATATTACCGCATAAGCTATCGATACTGCCCGGCTGGTACCTGCCGCATGGGCATACGACAATGCGAAGCCATCACCACGATGCGAAGCATCACATGACAAGGAGCGCTGGATGTCGGGAAGAGGATATAGCGAGAATGCGGCAAACATGGGGATGGACGAGAGTCTCTGGCTTCAGCGACTTGTCTTCACTGGGATAGGCGTTGTGTGTGCGCTGCTCGCCGGCTGGGTCAGCGAAGCATTTGGCATGTTCGGCGTAGTTTCGATCGTGATCTACTTGATAGCGGCCTTGGCCTTTGCGTTCAGCACGCTCGGCTTCATCGGTGCCTTCTGGGAAAAGAAAGAGAGCGACCCCGACTACAAAGAGGGCACGGAGGTCGCACTTGGCTTGGGCGTCATCTATGGCTTGGCGATGATCTGGATCGACTGGTGGTGGATCGCCGCCCTATCCGCCCTGGCGAGCTTCGCGGGGCCGGTACCGACCTCTCCGCCGCGGTGGTGGTCTCGAGCCTTCATCGCATCCGCTTTCGTCGTGGGCCTGATCCAGCTCTGGCTCAACACCTCGCTGATCCACCTCATCGGCTCAGGGGAGTCGCTCCTCGACAAGCGCTATGTGGAGATCCAGGCCCCTCTGCTGGCCTCCTTGGGCTGCGGTCTGGCTGTCGCCCGGCTGGCGAAGATGCGTGGCCCGAATCGGGTCGTGGTCTTCGCCATGGCCTTCCTCGCGTTCTTCCATGGCCAACGACTCGCGGTCGACGCTTGGGCTGAGAGCCGCTCGCAGGCGGCTCAAGAGGATGCTATCGCCTCGCTGATGACCGCCGCGGCTGTCACACACCTGCCGGATGGCGGACAGAGCGCCCTGCATGTCGACAACCGGTACCAAGCCTCGATCATGGCCGCGATGCTGCCGTTCAAGTGGGCACTCAGCAGCGTTCCCGAGCCAGCCTACGAGCTCATCGAGGCCTCACCGTTCATCGCCAAGCGTCTCGATGAGCAGCGTGACGATATGCTCGATCAGGACGCCTACGAGGCCTTGAGGCCGACACTGTTTGGCATGCGCCGGCTCTATGCTGCTTACCTGCAGACACAGCTGGCGCCGGTGGAAAGCGAAGCCGTGGCTCAGCGCGTTGCCGAGGCGAACTACCCGGCACTGGCTGATCGGGATACCCCGCTCACCCGCAGTGCCATCGCTGAGGGATTCATGGATCGCCTGTGGGCCGAGGCCCCGTCACGCTATCAGTCTGAGGAGGGGATGAAGCGCCTGCTGGGAGGCTTCCTCGGCCGCAAAGAGGTGGAGAATCGCCTGGAGGCGCATGACCTCTACCTGCGCGATGGCTGGGAATACCGGAACCCCGGCCACATGAAGAAGCTGGTCATGCAGGCCGTCGACCGTCGGATGGATGTCGTCAGGCATCAAGTGGCCAGCCAGCCCTTCGACATCACAGCTCTTCCGACCAAGCGCTACGGGGGCGCCGAGTACGTTCCCTGGGCCACGTTCAGTGACGCGGCTCTGGGCATGACCATGCCCCCCCCGGCCGGAGGTGACCTCGACTACACCTATCAGGACTACCGTGCCGATGTAGCCGGGATCTTCGAATCCAACAGCCGATTTGAACAGGCCCGGGGACTCTATACGCTGCGCCAAGGGGAAGATGGCATCCAGCCCATCAAGGCGGCTGTGTTGCCGGCCGCTGGCATCCTTACCAGCTTCGCGCTGCTCTCGGTGACTACGCTCTGGGGCCTCTATCTGGGGCTGTGCAAGCTGCTGTCACGCTGGGCTTTGCCACGAACTGGCTGGGAGCACTACGAGTGGGACTACACCGTTAGGGGGCGATTCTTCATTGCGGAGCTCAAGGAATACGGCACCTACGACAAGATTGGGCTGTACGGCCGCTACTGGATTCCTCTCCGAGTGTGGCTCAAGACTCGCTTGTCTCCCGCACCTCATGGATCTCGAGCACGGCATCACAGGATTCGTTGGGGACGGCCGAGAAACCTGGCATGGCTCGTGGGCGTGATGTTCTTGGCCCATGCCATGCTGGCGGGTACGTGGGAGGCGTTGTTGCTTTGGCAGCAGGTCCCCTATGCCCTGGTAACCGAGTTGCTCGCTATCGTGGGTCTGTCCCCGGGTTTCCCGTCCTTCATCCCCGCCTTCCTGACCTGAATCCGGCCACTGCTCCCCGTCTCCCCGGCGACACGGGGGAGACGTTCTGAAACCTCTCTCGCGATCGCTGGGCAGCAGACTTCTCGATTTATACCATTCGCATATGATGATGCCCGACGCCTCAAGCACAGCGCTCAGCTGTCGATATGGTTTGTAAAGATAGGAGATGCGCATGGTCCCAGAAGTGTTCAAAGCTTTGGTGGAGAAACGGAACACACGCGGGGCCCCTCGCGCCTTGGCTGCAGCGGAACTGTATTTGCTCGGCCATGCTCCCTCGGTACGAAAGGCTGCTGCAGAGGTCGACGTGTGCCACAGTGCCGCCAGCAGGATGGTAAGAGAGCTAGAGGATGAGTACAGCCGCCTGATGGATCAGCACGGCTTAACGGAAGTCAAATTGCTTGTGCCGGAAGAACGCACTGACGATGCCCGGCACTTTGCGGCCCGGCTACGCCACACTGCTCAGGTGCCGGAAACCATCATTGCAGGCAGTGACGATGGCAAGCCTTTGGACGTCAGTTAGCCCACCCAGAAGGTCCATGGCATCCAGACACCGAAGATGCCGATCATTCCCCCCACCTTGAGGAGTGCGGCAATTCCCCTGCCCCACTCCCTCCATGTCAGCTGCATAACCACTCGGGGGCGCAGCACCCCCCGAGCCTGCCAACCATGGATCACTATCAGCAGCAGGATGGGGAGCAGCGTATACGAGATCATGGCACCGGTACCGACCCCGGCCACATGCTGCAGCCAACCAGGCAGTTCTGCGATCTTCCCTCGCCCCCCCTGCCATATCCACCAGCACACCGAATGAATGCCCGCGGCCATGGCCAGAATGCTGAGATGAAAGGCCCAGCGATTCTGTTTCTCCGTCATGAGACCTCCCCTTGCCGGCGCCAGCCCGCCACTTCGATATCCAGCCACTGTTCGATGTCCTCAAGCAGCGGCCAGGGCGACTTCATAATCTCGCCGGCACTGATACGCAAGACGCGCCAGCCGTTCAGCGCCAGCAAGCGGTCCTTCTCTCGGTCGCGCTTAAACCCACTGAGGTAGCGACCATGGTAGTTCCAGCCGTCGCACTCCAGTGCGCCTCGAAATGTGGTGCTGCCGTCGGCCCGGGGAAGCTCCAGGGCAATGTCGACGCTGAACTTGCGATCGGGGATCGGGCTGGCATGCTCCCAGACCCAAGGGAGGTGACCAAGCACGGGAGATTGGGTCAGAAGCTCGAAGAGCTGGCGCTGAGGGCGACTTTCTTCCCTTGGCACCTTGGGGGCGGCAGAGGCCTTGGAGGTGGCCTGTTCGGCACGAGGGGCGGCTTTGGCGACGAGCTGCGGCACCGCCTTGTCGCCCTTGATGGCATATCCCATCGCCTGGAGCTGTTGTTCGGTAAGTCGCATGCGCGGATCACTTGGAGATCGACCGCGTCAGTTGGACTCCTCAGTATCGTCTCCGGGGGACTGCTGGCGCTCGGCGCCCTCCCCTACCGCGTCCAGGGCCTGCTTGCGGATCTCTTCTTTCAGATCACGCGATGCCTTGAAGCTCGGCCGGACCACCATGGAGCCATTCTCTTGGGGAATGGTATTGACCGTGAGCCAACCCAGCGTCGGCAGAAACGCGTGGCCACTGGTCATCAACTCTTCACTGATGGCGGCACAGATATGGTAGTAGAGCGCTTTGCGAACGTCCTTCGGGAGCGGGCCAACCATGGCGTCAAAGCGAGCTAGAACAGCGTCTTCGCTTTTCCCACGGGTAAGCCGCTTCCCCGGTTCCTCCGATGCTTCCGATTCCGGGGGAGAGGCGGATAACTGACTCGGTGTATTGGCAGACATGGCACGTCTCGCTGCAATGGTTTGGCTGCATTGTAGCGAGACGTGCCCGTTACAGAAACTTTCAGTGTGAGGCCGACTTAGAACTCCAGGCCAAGCGACAGCGTGAGGCTCTCTTCACGCTCACCGTACGGGGAAGTGCGGCTGCCTTCGATGCTGGCAAGAACAGGGAAGCGTGCACGATTCAGGAAGCGGAACGACAGTGACGCGAACTGGGTACGGAGCTCGCTCTTATCCAGGTCCTTGCCATACAGATAGCCCGACGTTTCCAGTGTGGCTTGAGCATCCAGAGCCTCTTGCACCCCGATCCTGAACCACATATCAGTGGTCCGCGTCGCCTGGGCATAGAAACCGACACCGAGCGTCGCCCATGTCGTTTCGACTTCTACAACTTCAGGATCCCCTGAGGGGCTGAAGACGTAGGCGACACCCGGGATTTCGTAGCCTCGGACTTCATATGTTTCGTTGGCACTGGAGATGCCCGCAATCAGGTCGAAGTCGACGCCCTTCAGGACGTTGGCATAGCGATAGCCCAACTCACCGCCGATCTCATACCCCCAGTCACTGCTGACCGAGGTGTCGACGTTCACGTACTCACCTGAGATACCCCAAAGCCATCCGCCAATGTTCTGGGAGAGGTTAGAAAAGCTGACCCGAAAGCCGGACACTGAGGTGTCGGTATCCGTGATGGTGTGAGTGATCTCGGTCGAGAGGGCTTCCCCCTCATAGGGCCAGACAGACGCCTGAGCGATGCTGCTCAAGCTGGCCGCGCCAACGGCCACGGCCAGTGTCGTGGCGAGTCGTTTGTTCAACATGTGTTATCTCACTAATACAGCGTCGCAGCCGGCGTGGTTCGAATCAGCCAAACCACGGTGAACAGCGTCGCCAGCATGAAAAGTCCGACGAGAGGCTTTTGGGCCCTTTTCGGGATGCGAGAAGCGAGCTGGCGCATGCGACCGTCGACCCACGCATTGAAGGCATTCCAGCGCACGGCCTTTGTCACATACACAGCGCTCAGGGGGACTGCAAAGAGCAACAGCAAGCCGAGATAGAGATGCTTGAAGGCCACGAGCAACTGTTCGGGGTCGTCCTGAAAGAGGCGAAAGATCTCACCCACCGTTGGCAGTGGCGGGTTGTCCAGGAAGACACCGATCAGACTGCCTGTCAGGGGAAAGACTGATACCGCGACAAGCGGAGGCACCGTGACAAGGAGGCCCGTCTTCGCGCTGGAGGAGAAAGCCCCTTTCATCAGGACACCCGTGTAGCGCCAGCAATGGCATTTGGAACGCGGAAGTTATGAGGAAGGGTCTCTGCAAACCGCGCACTGAGCACCTCGTAATCCTTAACCAGCACCTGGTCCCAGAAGCCCTGGCTGTCTCGCACCATGACACGGAAGCTCGACAGATCGATCCCGGTCTCGTCCAGTGCCCGCAGGATGTTCTCCATGTCACTGCTGACACTGACGCCGCCCAATCCCAGGTCACGGATCTCTATCAGCCCCGTCCGAAAGCTCACAAAAAGATCGAAGGTACTGTCGAAGGTATTGCTGTCGAAAAATGCTTCATTAAACGGTGTCATGGATCACTCCTACTGATGTTTGTGGATGTCCACCACCTCGGCAGGCGGTGGAGCAAAATCGGATTCGTTGATCTCGCGTGGGGTCGGTACATAGGCCGCCCGGCAAAGCGCCCGGCCCATGGCGCTGTCCCGGGGCACCAGCTCGATGCCCTCCTCATCCCCCATCACGATATGAGTCGCCCCGTTGTAGGGGGCGAACTCCACGAAGAGCTCAGACACTTCGAATCCTTCGAGACGTAGGCCCTTCATTAGCTCTTTGAGCGCATCTCTCGAGGCTCCTGCTGCCGATGTCTGCTTCACAAACAGGCGTCGGTCAGGGCTATCCAGCTCGAGTGACAAAGATGTGCTCGACACATGCTGGCGAAGCCGCGCAACGATACTTTCCATGTTCAGTCCCTCCGGGGCATGCCGGCTCATCACCGCGATCTGCATCGTTAAGATTCGCCTTCAGCGTTCATGCCATGGTCGGCAGCCGCGGCGCTTTCTGCGCCAGCCTCACCACCTTCACGACCCTGGTCGACTAGACCACGCAGCTTCTGCATCACGCTCTGCATCGGCTGCGCACCGGAGATCGATACGAGGTTGCCGGTGACGTTGTCCACGATGTAGCTGGACGGCGTACCGGTGACACCAGCGCTGGCGCCTTTCTGGAGATCGTCCTGCACGCGCTGTCGCATCTCGGGGTTGCTCATGCACTCCTGAAGATCCGAAGGTGACATGCCCAGTGCTTCGACAGTGCCACTTAGGTCGGGGACTCCGCTGCCATTTCCGCCAGTTGTTGCATACGCCTCGTTGGAGAAAGCCCAAAAGGCCTTGTTGCCAAGTTCTTCAGCAACACACTCAGCTGCCACTGCTTCTTTCATGGCCATCGGGTTATGCATATCTAGGGGAAAATGCAGGAATTCCCAGCTTACGTTGCCACCGGAACCGTCCACGATCTGTTTGGGCGTCTCATGGAAGCGCTGGCAGTAAACGCACTCATAGTCGGCAAACTCCACAATGGTGAAGCGGGCGTCGGGGTTACCGTAGAGGTGCTTGTCTTCAGGAACCCCCTCGTTCTGTGCATTTTCCGCTGACGCCATCAAGGCCTGGCGTTTCTCATTGTTCTTAGCAGCGAAATGTTCCTGGACTGCAGCCTTAGCGGCTTCTCCCGGATCAGCCTGATTTTTCTGCATCTCCACCATGGCGTTGACACTCTGAGTCAGCTGGCTGACATCGCTTGCGGTTTCCTCCTGCTTGGCGATGGAATAGGTGACACCACCTACGGCGGCCAGTCCGATCACCGTGCTGCCAATGCCGATCGCCATCAGGGTCTTGTTGCTGGATGAGGTCTGCTCGGTTTCTTGCTGCTTTGCCATGGCGAGATAGTCCTTACTAGGCGTTGAAGTAATGTACCTAGTCTGCCCAACCGCCCTACCCTCTCGCGGGTCGTTGGGCGCCGTTTTTTGGCTCTCTTGTGATTATTTGGCCTCCGACGCTGGCGCCAGCAGCAGATAAAGCTGTGAACCCTCGACCTTCCAGCTGGAGAGCTCCCACGCAGATGACAGCGCCGTGTCGGCCCAGGCCTCCACGGGCATGGCCAGATCGAAGAGTCCCACCTGCGCCAGCCACCCCTTTGACCCGTATTCGATGTCTGCCAGACAAGCACCGCCCTCCACCGCTCCCGCGGGGAAATAGACGCGCTCCACGGTGGCGGGCACCGGCCAGCAGATCTCGAGCTGATCGGACCAGGTCCAGCTGGTGATGGGGAGCGCCAGGAGGTCATCGGTGGGTCCTGATAGCACTCGCGATGCCGGCACCGGTGCAGACGGCTGCAGGTTCTCCCCGGGCATACGACGGCCGAACCACTCAGGCACCGATGAGTCGAGTTCTTCGGCCATGGGAGCCCAAGAAGGCAGCGTCGGGATTTCCCCCGTGAGCAGTTGCCGGCGCGCGTCGAACCACGTCTGCGGCCAGAATCGGAACTGCTGGTAGGCGGAAGCTCTGCTGTCTGCCGGAAGTGCCGGCATGGCAGGCGGACTGGCTTCCATTGATGCGAGTGCCTCCTTCAGGTCAAAACCACTGCATCCCGATAACAGGACGCTAGCCGCGAGGACGAAAGGGGCTCCCTGTGTTCTATTCATACCGTAAGTCCCTGTACTGATGAGCTTTCTCATTTTGTCAGGCGAGGGGGAAACAGGAAGAGCAGAGAGCCCTCTCGAGCAAAAAGGCCCTGAGCCTGGCAGGCCCAGGGCGTCGCCCCATCGGTGTTACACACCAACAACCGTTACCGCCTCATCAGGCCTGGAGGGCTCCAGCCGGAATGCCATTGGGGAAGAGCTGACTGCGAAGCTCTTCAGGCAGATCATCGAATTCACAGATCTTGATGCAATCATGCTCGCTGACATCTTCTGCGAAGGACGGCGTCAGGAAAGTCCCTGCCTTGCCATCGATGACTTCGAACTCATAGTCGTCCAGGACCTTCATCCCCTGGTGGGCATGGAAAGAAGCGAGTGCGACGTTGGCGGCATCCTCGTCGCTGAGGTCAGCGTCGATCTCATTGACGCTGTAGATACCGGGCACATCGACATCTTCGGGATGGCGATTGTCGACGTGAGTGGTCGGCAGTGCCGCAATGTAGAGGGTGCGCTTGTTGTCTTCGCTGGCCATCAATAAGACTCCTTTGGCTTTTGGGTTGAGCAATGCGGCGCGGCAGTGTCGCCGGCCGCACAGTCATGCTGCCAAAGAGGCCTGATTCGGGAAGTCAGGCAAAAAAAAACCGGGCCTGTGACAGCCCGGGGTCGTTGCTTTCATGTCGTAGTGGTTCAGGGAGTGGCAGACAGGCTTGGCGTGAAGAGTGACTCCTGAATGCGGGAGAAGGAACCGACCATGGCCTGCTCAATGCCTTCCGCAGAGATGCCAAGGCCACCGCTAAAGCCCTTGAAAGGCTTTGGCGGAGTGTAGTCCACCAACTCCTCAGCACCGACCAGCTCAGATGCGATCGATCGCAGTGATCCCATCCCATCAATCAGCCCCAGATCCAAGGCTGACTGGGCATCCCAGATAAGGCCAGAGAAGAGATCGGGTTCATTTTCTGCTAGCACATCTCCCCTACCCTCTTTCACGCGCTCGATGAAGGTCTCGTGAGTTGAGGCCAGGATGTTGTTCCAATGATCTTCAATGGCAGGAGAAACCTTGTGGAAAGGATCAAGCATGTCCTTGTTATCACCTGCGGTGAAAGTACGACGCTCAACTCCGAGTTTATCCATCAGCTCAGTGAAGCCGAAGCTGGAGCTGATGACACCTATGGAGCCGATCATCGATGAGCGGTTGGCATAGATGCCATCCGTGCCCGCCGCGACGTAGTAAGCGCCGCTGGCGCCGATGTCTTCAATCACTGAGTAAATCGGTTTGCCGTATTCCTCACGGAACTCCTGGATGGCCTGATACATACGATCGGACTGCACAGGACTACCGCCCGGCGAGTTGATCCGCACGACCAGCGCCTCTGAGCCTTCGGCCTCGAGCGCTTTCTCCATGGCAGGTATCAGCCGATCGGCATCGGCCTCGTTACCCGTCAGGATCGCCCCTTTGAGGTCGACGTAGGCGGTATGCTCCTCGGTCTCCTCTTTATCCATCCAAGGCAGCTTAGTGGGATCTGTCACCAGCACGGAGAACAGCAGCAGACCCAGGACGTAGGTCACGGGCAGCACGAGCTTGGCAAACTGCGCCAGCAGCTTGGCGGGGCCGTCCCAAATGCTCCCTCGGTTCACCTTCAACCAGTGATCGAGCTTTGGTTCTAGCTTACGCAGCTGCTTGGAAAGCTCCATCGCCTGCTGATCAGACATGGGAGCGTCGGACTCGGGGGATGTATTGAGACTGTCGTCACCAGGGGGGGTGCCGTCGGGGTTTCGCTTTTCTGTCACGGGTGTCTCCCATAGAGCTAGAGCATGAGCTGGCTATAAATCACGACGTGCAGCAGGAAGATGTAGCCCCCTACCCCCGCCGAGATTATGGCCTCATATCGACCACCTCTGTGCCATGCGAAGACGGCACTCAGTAGCCACAATGCAAGTGACGCCACGAGCAGGGACTCGAACCCAAAACCAGAACCTGACACCTTTGTCCCTAGCCACCCTATGACCAGCGCGTGACCACAAGCCGAGAGACCGATGTTCAGTAGGTGCATCAGTCCCCGTCGGGATGTGACCAGAAAGCGTAAGTGCCTGACGAACATTTATTTATTCCCTGCGACTGGGGTAATAAATATCGGCACATCCTTGCTCGGCTTGAATCCCCTGCTACGACGCCATGCTAGAGAGATACTGACAGCCGGTGATTTTGCCGGCCGGGCAAACGGCGCCGTGTTTTGGCTGTCTTCAAGCCCAATCCACCAAGGCGGTATACCTGGCGGGGCGTTATATTCTATATGGTTATAAGAAGAGATGTTTATATTCTCTAAATCCCCAAATCGTGCCGGAGGATTAAACCATCCTGCTATTTGTAATGTCCGAACAATGTGCCGTGTCCAGCGAATCTAGCACTGCTGTCGCCACCACAGCCGACGTTGCCCCGAACAACATGCTGGCGCCCACCTGGCACATTCTCGATCCGGACTCTTGCTGCCCGATATTGTCCCGAACAACATCGAGCTGCGGCTTGGCCTTGAGGTCACAGCCGCCGTTGTTCCGAACAACGAGATCTACTGAGCGAGCCTCCACAACTCACATCACACGGCGATCGTAGTCCCGAACAATATCGGGCTGCGGCTTGGCCTTGAGATCACAGGCGCCGTTGTCCCGAACAACGGGCAAGCAACGAGCCAGCGCCAACACAGAGCAGAGTTCACCGCCATTCGTTGTTCCGAACAATATGGGGCTTCAGGTCGAGGTGGAATTCGCCGCTGTCCGGAACAATATGCTGGCGCTCATCGACCACCCTCTTGATCCGGATGATTCCCTGCCAGGGCTTGTCCCGAACAACGTGAACCTTTGGACGTGGCACGACTACTCAGCACCTAACGTCGACCGTTGTTCCGAGCAACATTACAGACCGCGCCTGAGCCTATACGACCGAGAGCACACCGCCAGTCGTTGTTCCGAACAACGAGATCTGCTGAGCGAACCTCCACAACTCACATCACAAGACGATCGTTGTCCCGAACAACATGGACCTACTGCGTCGGCACCGGCTTAGGCTTGAGGTCAGAGGCACCGTTGTTCCGAACAACATGCTGGCGCTTACCTGTCACATTCTTGATCCGGACACTTACTTCCCGGAATTGCCGCGAACAAGGTGAACCTCTGGACGCGCTACGACGACTCACGACTGAACAGTGATGGTTGTTCCGAACAGCATCGAGCTGCGGCTTTGGATCGAGGTCACATCCCCCGTTGTCCCGAACAACATCGAGCTGCAGCTTGGCATGGAAGTCATAGCCGCCGTTGTCCCGAACAACGCGATCCTCTGAAGGCGCGACGACTACTCAGGAAGAAGGGAGGTCGTTGTCCCGAACAACATCGAGCTACGGCTTGGCATGGAAGTCATAGCTGCCGTTGTCCCGAACAACGCGATCCTCTGAAGGCGCGACGACTACTCAGGAAGAAGGGAAATCGTTGTCCCGAACAACATCGAGCTACGGCTTGGCCTTGAGGCACAACTGCCGTTGTCCCGAAAATACGGTGGCAGAGCAGGGGAGGTGACTGTCTGTTGATCAAGCCAGCATCATGCGCATCCATTATTGGGCTTTCTCGCTGTTCCGAACAATATGCTGTCGCCTGCTAGAGCTGACGACCCAGGAGCCGATTCCTGCGAGCTTGTCCCGAACAATGACATGACAGAGAAGGAAGGAAATAGGTTACCGCTCGCCGCTCCAGCCGGCTTCATGTTCTACCAACACTGGCTATGCACATTGCCCCGAACAACATGGCGGACTTTGGTGGACCTTCCTCACGGACTACTTATCGATGTTGTTCCGAACAATATGCTGGCGCCAGCTAGAACTGACGATCCAGGACGCTCATTCCTGCGACATTGTCCCGAACAATGACGCGAGAGAGGTGGATGAGGTGACCGATCGGCGACTCAGCCAAACCGTGAGCCCATCCACTATTGGCTTTCACATTGTCCTGAACAACATGCCTACGCAAGCCAGCCGTATGCCAATTTTTGTCCATAAAAGGTGAGCGAGAAGGGCTCGTTGACAATTTTTGTCCATGAGTCGACATGGGCATTCCTAGAGATTGCCAATTTTTGTCCATAGAAGGTGGACTAGAAGGGCTCCTTGCCAATTTTTGCCCATGAGTCGACATGGGCATTCCTAGAGATTGCCAATTTTTGTCCATAGAAGGTGAACTAGAAGGGCTCCTTGCCAATTTTTGTCCATGAGTCGACATGGGCATTCCTAGAGATTGCCAATTTTTGTCCATAGATCGACATGGGCTTCCAAGCGTTTGCCGATTTTTGTCCAAAGCAGGTGGGCGGAAGCGACTCATTGCCAATTTTAGTCCATGAATCGACATGGGCATTCCTAGCGATTGCCAATTTTTGTCCATGAAGGAAGGTGGGGACGAATCCTTGCCAAGCTTTTGACGTAGCTCGGAAAGGGCAATGCTGGTGATTGCCAATATGTGTCCATGAAGGGAATAAGGTGATGCTTGCCCAGCCATACCCAAGATGAGCGCTCAGAGGCATGCCCTGGGTTAGATTTACATCGAGGACGAGGAGGAGGGCGCGAGCCTGTATGCGGGGTGAGCGAACATCTTAGGAGGATGAATGCACTTCGAGAGGATGTGCGCCAAACAGGATGGCTGACTGCCATCAGAGGAGATGGCAGCAGCCAGGAGATCAGAGTATGAAGGCGCTTTTTAGGGTAAGGCTCTTTAGCGGAACAATTTCATAATCACCGGCATCCGGGTAAAACGCGATATGTTCCGAAGTGGCGCCCTCAAAGGAGAGCTCTGACAATACAATATGGCCATCCACTTCACCGCGATCAGTATGATGTAGCGTTGCTTTCAAGCACCTCTTCTTTTTTGACTTACTGGTTTCGGGGGTGCGTCTAACGCCGGGATCATCGTAATGTGATGCTATCGGCGAAGGGGCATCAGTTAAGGTCGGTACAGCAGAATCAGGCTGGTCACTAACAGGTTCTTCACTGGTATCAGTCTCTCCTTGTGAGGCATGGGGAGAAGAATGCTTGTCCAAATGCCCAGTAGCGCCTGCATAAGCATCTTTTAAGGAAATCTCACCTTCTAAGACTAGGCTCATCCAGTAAGGCGACTCAGATATCTTTTTCAACTTAGAGACTTTTGCTGAGCCACCTAGGGATGCATTAAGTCTTTTCCGAGAAACCCCAAGTGAGACTAGGTGCTCATAGGCAGCCATCACTTCTTTCGGAAGCATCTGGGCGCGGTTCGTGTTTTCCGAGACCGCAATTGAGTAGGCTTGCTCATCCGTCAGCGTCCGAACTGCGGCTGGGATAGAACTGATGCCGACATTTTTGGCAGCTAAGAAACGGCGCTGACCCGCCACAAGTTCATATTTAATAGCCTTGTTATCCGGATCTTGCTTAAAGCGACAAACGATAGGCTGAAGAACCCCTGTCTCATTGACTGATTCGCACAGGGCTTCAAACTCGGCCTCATCGATGTGGCCGCGAGGATTCGGACCCATGGATATTTCATCAAGGAGAAGGACTTTAAAGGCTTCTCTTTCTTTCGGAGCTGGGCGGTCCCCTGGTGCTTTCACCTTTGTTGAAATACCTTCCGAGCTTTCAGGGCTCTTACTTTTAGCGGCAGCGGCCGTATTCTTGCTTAACATCCCGTTAAGCTTAGACTGCTTCGCCTTCGGTTGGGACGCCGGCTTTTTGCCTGCACTATCATTGGCATTCACGTTACCAACAGGCTGCTGCGAGCCCTCTGGTTTCGGATCGGCAGAGGCCTTGCTTTCAGGGCCGTTGCGGCTCGCACTACTGCTCTCAGGCGTCTGCGACTGTTTCTCTTCAGGTTTTTGAGTCTGTGTATCACTCATTGTGTAACCTCGAAGTCAGCAATGAACCCCTGATAACCCTCTGTTGCATCATCCTCTGCAATGCGCTCGATAATTTCTTCACAGACAGCCTCAATTTCCGTAGAGGCGACTCGAGCCTGACCAACTGGAAGCTCCCAGATCAGCATTGATTTGTCGCAAGCATTAGAGATAGGGGGGCGCTGATTGATGATGTTTGAAAAGAGAAGGTGACCAAGCTGAGGAATGATACCCTTGATCCGCCGTGCAACGTGAGGACTCTTGGCGAAGACTTGGTTTAGGATATAGCCAAGATGGGCCGGCACATCATAGCCACTTGATGCCATATGACCAAGCCTATTATAGACCTGAGTGAAGCCCTCGAGATCATCGGTAGCTGCGGTACCAGGACTCACAACATAATCCGATGCAAGAAGACACCCATCAAGTCGAGCATCCATAATCGGGTAAGAATCAATGATTATGTAATCATAGTCTTGCTTTTGAATATTTGCTCTGAGCTTATAGCGATCGTTAGTAAAGATTTCGTGGAGGTCTTCGTGTGTATCCTCACTGGGGAAGGCCGGAATCACGTCTACACCAAACCTTGAACGTGCTGGATTCCAGACTTCATTCCGCAAGCAATCAATGTTTGATGTAACGTTTTCAGGGATATCACCGCCATGCAGCAGCATGCGACGGGATGCAGAGCCAGATTGGTCCATGTCGACAAGCAAGACCCTGGCATCCATTAACTGGCTCAGGTAAACGGCCAAGTGGGTAGCCGTGAATGTTTTACCGACCCCACCTTTTTGAGCTGCAGTTGCGATCACGGTTGCAGATGAATTCACACAATTCTCCCTTGAAGCAATGCTTTGCCGAGCGTTGAGCAGTATCAATTCTAGCGTGTAGGGGCCGCTCGTCATAGTCGGCGTTATTTTTATTCAAAGGGTTAGTAGATATCTATTAGCCACGACGCACAGCTCGCAAGGCACTGTTTTGTTGAGGGTTTTCGCAAAGCTCCCGTTGGGGTGGGCCGTTGAGGCGATACGAGCTGACGACTCCAAGCAACAGATCTGACGCACATGGACAAGATCTAACGTTGAGAAAACCAGTGACAGAGCCCTGGGGGCAAAGGGTATCGGGCCTCGTGCAGATACTCCGCGTGTGCCATGGGGATATGACGTTTATGTGAGGAAAGCCTCCCAGTAAAGCCGGACTGCAGGATCAGAGATCCACTCGAGAAGAACAGAAGGACTGAAAACGGACAGAGAGGCTGTCTAAGAGGCGATCGAGGTCAATCGAGGGGCAGAGGAGGGGCAGAGGAGGGGTTAAAGCTCAGAAAGGCTCCTGGCGGGCCTGTAGGGCGTCACTCCAGTGATGATGACAGGCTGAAGTGGGGGGTGTTAGCCAGCTTGAGGAGGTCTGAGGGGGTGGCCCCGGGACCGCTCAAGCGCTTAGCCACTCTTCGTGCATTGCTAACCCAGGATCGAACTCCTGCCTCCGCAGGCCCATGTGAGGGATAGTCTGGCGTACCCGCCTTGTCCCCGTATCGGCAGAGTAAGGACAGGGCAGTCGCTGGAGAAAAGCGCTCTGCCACACGTTGCCAGTATCGCTCCAACGAGGAGGGCAGCTTCAGTACATGTAGAACCGGCTCCGAGCCAGCCCCGGCCAATGTCCACCCACATAGCTTAGGGTTGGAGCAAGCCCGAGGGATGTACCGCTCGATCTTCCGCAAGACGCGATTGAAGCTCCGGATGGTTTTTCCTGCATCAGAACCACTGGCATACCGTGACTCGTAGCTAGGTTCTGTAAAGCCCGCATGGGCAGCAATGCGAGAAAGCCGGTGGGGAAGCACCGTGCCATTTCCTCCGCCATGACTCATCAGCCATAGATGGAGCCACCGAGCTATAGGCGAACGAGGTAGCTGGGAGAGCTCGTGATTATCAACGCGCGTGAAATGTGCTTCACGCACAAGAAGGTTGCCTACGTCAGTAAGACGAATGCGCCAGTACCGTCGACGGCGGGGATGCGAAGAACTGATCGCACGACAAAGCCGGTCTTTAGCGGACTCACCTTTCTTTATGTTGCGAAAGGATAGGGAAAGTCTCCCCGAATCCATCTGAGAAATGATGGGACCAGAACCTTTCCCAATACCGGGAAGATTCTGATGGGCAACCTGGACATCGCATAGAGAGGCGAGGGCATACTCAAGCTGGCGTAGGTTGGAGCCCGAAGATGCCTGACCGTTGTAAAATCGGAAAACGTCAGACGGCTGAAAGACGAGATCTCCTTCGACATCCTTTGCGACAGAAAAGACAGAAAAGATAAGCCTTGCCTGGTCGATCGAGAGCACGCCTGAAACACGGCGAATCATCGGATCGGAGGAGAGGCTGTTTCCCACATTGGATGGGAACTTTTTTTGCTGAGATGCCTGAGACGGCGACACGTCTCCAAAGGATGCCATGCCAAAATTCCCTGAGGGTTGCTCAGGTAGGACAGAAGGCCCGGATGCAGTATCAGTCAGACTGGGAGATACCCAGTCGGTCGAAGGGTGCCAACCAGTGTTGGTTGCGTATGATTCACATGCACGGGAACTCCAGACAGGAGCAATCGTGTGAGAACGTAGCATCCAGGTCGGAATTCGGAGCACATTTGAAGCCCGAGCTCTTGATTTCCTACCGGCTGAGCCTAAAATGGGGGCGTCGGCTGATTGCATCGCTATTCCTTGTCAGTCGCACTGCCACGGCTTCTCGCACACACCCTTCGAAGCCGGGTCGTTGAGCAAAAGCCCCCTCAGTTGCCGCTGAGGGGGCTTCTCTTTTTTTCCTACAGGAAAATCCAGTAACGAGCTGGCGAGCAAACAGGGGAGCGCATACGCGCACACGCCGACGCACTGGGGCCTGAGAGGCACCAGTCCAAGCTCGAGCTAGGCTGAGGAATGGATCTGCGGTCATTGTGATTTTCCCTGTGTTCGCCGCCCGTATCGTGGTTATGCCGACCTCTCTGGGCCGTTGGTTTTAGGCGAAACGCCCGGCAGGTTACCAGCTCGGCCCTCCATCGGCAACGATATGAGGCTGAGAAACTGCAAGGAAAACCAGCACTTTGAGCTGCAATTAGGCATTCAGAAAGGATTGATGTACGGCTCGCCCCCTCTTTATTTCCGTGTTGATGTGGGACCGGAATCTTTCCTTGGATTTATGTCTAAAGCTCTAGCTTCTTCTGGATTGGTACTATTCCTCATGAAGGTAAATATGCCAACTCGGTGAGTGTAGAGAAAGTTGGTTTATAATCATCTGGAGCTTTTGTTTTGTATCCGCTCTAGGCCAGTCGCAAAGCGGGACGCCTTTGCCTTAAATGGATCACTAGGGAGTGGGATTCCAGCGTAAATAAAACTATAAATAAGGGATGATTCGCAGTACCAGTCACACTGGAAAGGCGCGGGTATTAAGGCTTTTAGCTTGGCTAAGAATAACTATTAGAAAGCATTTAGGCTGAGTAGGCGGGCGCTTCGATCATCTTTGCCATAACGCTTCTCCTGAGACCAAAGCTATTTTCCGATTATGAGAGGCCCCACAGAAGGGGCCTTCCATTAGAGGGCTGAATTTCATGCCCCTCCGTGAGTCTGACCCCATATGGCGAGTGCCAATCCAATAAGGAAAATGGCGAGGTAAGTAACCTTCTTATTTTCACTACTCATGTCATACCTCCAGCAAGCCCATCAAACTAAGTCGTGGAATCACTAGGACTCATCCGTTCCTCACGACATCCATTAAAGCAATCATCTTTCTCTTCAACTCTGACACACGCTTCATTCGATCCTTGATGCTTGACAGCTGCTCCTCGGTCATCCCGATGAGTTCTTTCTCCCATTCGGAAGCCTTCTTAAATAGATGCAAGTGATAGCGCGTGTGGTCTTTACGCTTTGTGATTGTCTTAGACATGGTTTTCTTAGCACCCTCAGGGCCACCTTTAAAATATTGACGCCACTCGATGCTTATAGAAAACCCGTCGTGCACGGACTCGTATTTCGGAAGCTTTTTAGGCCTCACAATAGGAGCGTAGAATCCAGTCGGCTTATCGTCAGACGACGATCTGCGAAACTCACTATTGTAAATACTTTCTTCGTGTTTGGCCTCAACCAGGGCGCGAGCGTATTCCATTTCAAGGATGGAGATCGCGAGGCTGATAGCTGATTCCCGAGTCCTATCCATAGACTCGCGATCAACATCCTCACCGATGTCCTTTTTTTGACCGGATTCAATCAAAGCTCTCCGTTCTTCACGGCACATAGTACGGAGTCTATCCATCGATTCGACGATGCCATGGTGCTGACCCTTGCCCGTAGGGGGTGTTTCGTCCTGATTCATGCTGCCTCCGCGACGTTTGCATCCACTATACTATCTATGTGGATACGTTATCCACATCCACTAAAAAGGCTCAGCAACCATGCTCTGACAGGGGCGCCTTGGCGGTGTGAGCGTGATGCGATCACGAAGAGTGCTACATCCACTATGTATGGGCTGTCTGCTAAGTGCCGTAGATATGGCTCATTTCTCAGTGATGATATTGCCTACATCCATACATAGTGGATGTACCTTTGAGGTTTGACGATTGATCTTACCTTCGTGACGCGAGTCTTTCCAGCTGCAACATTTGACCCAAGTCCACTAAATAGGGGATTGAAGATCCATGGTTGCCATCAAACTGCTTGCATGTTATAACAAACTCGCTCAACATCAATGGCAGTTAACACCACAAGGAGTATCTAATGAGCGAGGAAGCTGGTAAAAACCTCATGGCCCATGACCTGGGGTATTCTAGCTCCAAGAGCGCCTATTTGACGCTGGGGCCAAATGAGAAGCCCGGAGAGGCTATTTCACGCATCGAAGTAGAACACTGCCCCGGTGGTGTACAAGAGTTCGGCCTTTCTGATGCAACAGTAGGTCGTAAGGAAAAGACAGCTAAGGTTGTTGTCGATGATAAACTCTATGTGGCTGGCGTTGATCACAAAACAGTCGGTCACGACCGCCAGCGCTCAGAGCATTTCATTTACCAGCCCGAGTGGATGGCGCGTTTCAAGGCCGCAGTAAAGCGTAGTGGGTTCTCAAATAAGACAATCGATACGCTTGTACTGGGTCTTCCGTGCGACATGTACTACAACCATGCCAACCCAACTGAGAAATCGGCACAAGTTAAGCACCTGGAAGAAGCGTGTTCCGGTACGATCGATATCGATGGCGAGCAGACTTATGAAGTCAAGAAAGTCGTTGTCATGGCGCAGCCCCACGGTACGTACTGGGGCTTCTTTGGCAAGACGAAAGATAACTCTCTGAGGAATTTGGCACGGCGCGGTTCCATCTTGGTCATGGATGTCGGCTATTATACATTCGACTGGATTAACCTCGACAAACTCAATGTTGTCCTGAGAAACTCCAATTCGCGTCCGAATGCATTCCATCAAGTATTGGATAATGCAGCCGGCTCTATCACTGCTGACCTTCGTGAGCAGGGCCTGACGAAAGCAAAAGTATCCCCTGATGATATTGAAGATGCGCTCTTCAACGGCGAGACTACCGTTCTTGTCGGTAGCAAGGAAATTGAAATCGATCCGTATCTTTATACGGCATCCGAGACTGTCGCGGCTCAGGTGTTTAAGGCTATTGAAGGTGATGTTGGCCAAACCCCTCCCAGTCTGATTCTTGTCTCTGGTGGTGGCGCTAAGCATTTTGCCCCGCACATTGAGCGTTGGGCAGAAAGCATGGGGACGAAAGTGATTACTCCCGATTCACCGGAACGGCTTAATGCATTTGGGTATATGACAAACGCCCTTATCAACCATTCATAATTAACTGGGTGAGCTAATGGTAGTCGACGTAAATATCCCAGAGGGTGCTATTTTTGGCCCATTTACAACCGCGCTGATAAAACAGCAGCTGGGAGATCAGCCTACTACACGGCAGGTCGCAAATTTATTGCGTCAGTCGGCTACCATTGGCTCTGCTATGCGTCAGCATAGTCAGATCGTGGTCACTCCTGAGGCGGCTTCGCACCTGGGGGGAGAGTCGATGGTGGCAAGCACTAGATACCGCTTTCGGCATCGCCCCGAGATTCATATTGAGCTCTGCCGCTACCTGTCCAACCCGCTACCCGAAGAGAACGTGGCTGAGACCTACCTCTATCTAGCAGAGGTGTATGCAGCCGCACAATTCGGTGCTCTGCAGTTCGGACGCTCGATCTCTAGGATTGAAGAAGCCGCATCAGCACCTGCCGTCACAAGAGATGTGGCTAACACTCAGGCTGATGATGTCGCCTCCCTTAGCGACACGCAAGATACAGAAAATTCATCAGCAGGCCGCAACGCTAAGGCAGATAAAGCCATGCCTGAGTCTAAGCTTGATGCCCCAGTGATGGATCCCTATGGGCCGAGCAAAGAAGGTGATCAAAGTTCTGTTGTTACACCTAATGCCCAAGAATCACCTGTAACAGGGAACCGGATTTCCCCTAAAAATGATGGTGAAAAATCACTACATGAATCTGAGAATTCTTCTGCAACGGTGCATCATTGGGAAGATTCTTCACGAGATAGTCATGAGGCATTAGTTGCCGAAAATGCGGACGATCCCACTGATAAGACTGGGGAAACCCTTCAGGATAACAAGGTGCACAAAGGGCAAGATGATGATGAGGCTATAGAGGATGATTGGTTGAAAGAGCTTGGAGGAGGTGGCGAAATCTGAGGCTATCTCTGTCTGATCAATGCCTACAACCGTCGACAGTCTCTCTTTTCTTCCAGCGGGCCTGACATAAGCTTAGGCCCAAAAGCTCTCCGATATACCGTCTGTTCCTTCACTCTATTCGAGCATTACCCATACAACTCTCACCGATATATCGCCCAGAAATCTGCCTTAGAACCGTCACTTAATCTGGCTAGGCTCAAGCCCGCCATACGGTTATATCTCTTCTCTCAGCATCCTTCTGGGCCTTTTTACTCCCTGCTCGAGGCCCATTGAGAACCCAAAGCATTGCCGCCTGTGGCGTAAGGAAAGGTTGCTTCGGGCCTCTCACACGGGCTTGTAATGAGCCTGGGGCAGAAATGGTCACAGGCGAGAAAACCATCGTTTTAGACCATGGAGTCTGAATCGACCCCTCACATCTTCTGAATCTTGGTTGCTTCCCATTGAGCTACCAAGATCAACAGTGAGTGACTCGCCCACTGGTGGAGAAGAGCCTGATTGCTTTTCTGCTCCAGCCGGCGACGGTCACTGAGCCTCCAGATGGCCTCCCAAGCCACGGGCTCATGAAGCAGAGCATCGAGAGATCATCAGGCAGGCAGCCCGTCTGTTGCGCTCGACCTGCGCTTGAGCCTGGTGCAAGGACCGAATGGCCATGAATGAGGAACGGCTGTTCTATTTACCTACTCCCAGCGACAACGACTAGGGTGTGGCTGTCCTAAACTTCGATCGTCGGCTCCTCTGTCGATACGCTTGGGAAGGTGTGTCGTGCCAGGGGCGCTGAAGGGCGAGAGTGCTCAGGTCACCGCCCAGACCTTCTCTCGGCGCCTACAGAGGAGGTGCTGTTTCTCTTGGCTATCACGAGCCCGTACAGGGGAAACACCTGAATGCAGCGGACATGGGGCTGGATGAAGAACGAGGTTGGCTTCAGGCCCCGGATGCTCACACCTTCCAGCATTGGCTTGGTCAGCTGACCCAACTCAACACTAGGCAAAAGAACCTTCTCCGGTGTCGGCTTCAAAAGCGACCCCAGCAGGACGCACTCCACGATACCTTGCCGGCGCTCCAGGCCTGCCCGCACTGTGCGGCTAGTGCCGCGCAGTTAGCCCCGTGGGGCTGGAGCCGCGGGTTGCGCCGCTACCGGTGCCGGGAGTGCCGTCGTACCTGCAATGTCTTGACGGCTACGCCACTGGCGCGCCTTCGTCAGGTCGAGTGCTGGCCGAACTATGCCCAGGCCCTGATCGAGGGACTAACGGTAAGAGAGGCCGCGCGACGCTGCGGGATCAGCAAGAATACGGCCTTCCGATGGCGACATCGTTTTCTGGCGCGGGTCGCCGAGCATAGCGACAGACGCGAAACCGGCATCATCGAAGCGGGCGAAACCTTCTTCCTGGAATCCCTTCAAAGGCCAACGTCGCCTGCCACGGCCATCGCGCAAGCGAGGGGGTGTTGGGACGACACGGGGAACCGGGCCGGACCAGATTCCGGTCATGGTGGTGCGCGACCGAGCCGGCCACACGGCCGATTTCCAGCTGAAAAAGCTCGATGCCCGTCA
Organism: Halomonas sp. I5-271120; assembly: GCF_030553075.1. NCBI lineage: Bacteria > Pseudomonadati > Pseudomonadota > Gammaproteobacteria > Oceanospirillales > Halomonadaceae > Halomonas > Halomonas sp. I5-271120. The sequence goes on along the minus strand of NZ_CP130702.1, from coordinate 13,242 downwards.
TGTGCGGGAGGCGCTCCAGCCTTTGGTCGATCGCGAGTCCGTGTTGTGCACGGACGGTGCCGGTGTGTACGCGGCCTTTGCCAGAGATTGCGGCATCACGCATTGGGTGGTGCATGCTAAGCCCGGACAGCGGGTCCGGGCGGGCGCCTTTCATATCCAGAACGTGAATGCCTATCACAGCCGGTTGAAGTGCTGGATGGGCCGTTTCCATGGGGTCGCCACCAAGTATTTGGTCAACTATCTTGGCTGGCGACGCATGCTGGAGCGCTATGCCAAGGAGATACAGCCCGTTCACTGCCTTCAGGAAGCGGTCGGGCGCCCCATGCAACACGCAACGGGTACATAGCCAAAAAAAAGCCTCCGCATTTGCATGCAGAGGCTTTTCAGGGGAGGGGAGTCAGTTAGGAAATGGCATAGTCAGCCGTAGGCCCGATGATTGTTCGGGCAGCCGGGACCGGGTTCCCGCGGCAAAATCCGCAGAACTGCCTAGCACCCGACTTTTCATGGTCGTAGTGATAGTACGTCGGCATCTCACACGAGCCACAGAGGATGAGTTCTGCACTGCCATATTCGAGACAACGCTGCAGCGAGAGTGCCAGACCCACCGAAATCTGATAGGTCTCAGCATTATCGGGTGCGCCACGCCCTCCATAGATCCGCGCCCATTCCTTCGCGGCGATGATGTTCGCATCGACCACTTCAACCGGGCTGCAATTCAGAGTGCCGGCAATCCCTAGCCTCTGAGTGAGACTGGACATCAGGAATGCCGCCTGGCGCCTGATGTGTGGCTGCTTCAGCGCCTTCGCCACACTTTCTTCTCGTGACCGGTTCTGGCACGGGAAGAGCTGCCGAAATTCGGGGTGATCCTTTGCCAGGGGCTTTTTCCCAGATCGAATCCCTCTGACCGTCTTGTCATGCAGCGCAGCCGTATGGACCACCTGGTTAGTGGGGACGCCGAAATAGATGAGGAATGATGCGGAGACGTAGCGCTGTGCTCGATGAAGCTGGGCAGACATCAGACTCTCCCGAGGTTAGCGGATGGAAGCAGTAGCGTGGGTTCGGGGGCGCCGAGGATTCGACTGCTGAGGTTCCAAATCAGCAACGAGTGTGTTCTTGATGCTCTCCATCGCCATCCGGAGGTTGTTGGCCGGCGAGAAGGTCCGGTCTTCAAATACCCGCAGGACCTCGAGATCGACCTCGAGCTTGGCAAGAGGGTTAGTGCCAGGTGCGATGGCAAGAATATCGTTAGGGTCGAGGCCCGCCAGCAGATTCAGAATATGCTCATCACGAATGCCAAAGCGCCGTGCGGTCTCCTCTCGATCTACCTGAACCATGGTGACGAGGCAGCCGAGGATGCGCTGGTTAAGTTCGGTGATAACGGCCGAGAAACGCTCTGACTTTACAAGCGCTTCATCCGCAATCTGTTCGACATCGGCGATACTGAACTGGTCTTGTTGCGAGATTGGCATTCCTTGTCCTCCCTGGCTTACTCGACTATGCGGTTGAGGTTCTTCTGAACGGCAAGCACACGCTCACCATAGTTTCTGGCTAGCTCGTGATCTGCTCGGTTGTGATAGAAGCCAATCCCTAGTGCGGGATCGCCTGGGGCAAGCGACATCGACTTCGAAAGGTACTCCGAGGCGTACTGCAGGTTGTAAAGCGGGTCTAGAAGATCCTCGAGGGAGGTGACCTCGCCCTTGTGCCAATAAGCGTTCACCTGAGCCCAACCGATATCAATGAGCTGGGTTTCCTGAAGCAGCTCGTGGAGCGCCGCTTCTGCTTCCTCACGCGTATCGAAACGAAAGGCCTCGTCAGGTGCGCGGAGCGTGTATGGCCAAGGCGCTACATACCCAGCATCGATACCGCGATCCGGGGCGGTATCGTTTGATTCGATAAGAGTGAGGGCGTAGAGAAGAGTTGGATCGAGGCCCTGTTCGGAAGCAGCGATTTCAAAGGGTGTACCTTCGAGTGAGAAGGGCGGGGGAGATGCCAAGCTGCTGGCAGAAATAGCCAAGCAACCCGCGGCCGTGACTGCGGCGAAGGTTTGTTTTATGAGCATGAGACACCTGCGATGTGGGAAGCATCACCAATTATCCTTCCTAGAGATCGTAAGTCAATACTGCAAGGTAAACTGGCAGTATCAAAAAAACGCCTCCGTAAAGGAGGCGTTTGTACAAGGGTGATACGACACTTGGTTAGATCAATAGCTTTGTTGCAATCTCGATGTAGCCTTACCTTTTATCCCCCGTGCTATCGGGCATCACCATTGGATCCGCACCGCCAACTCGTACCGAGGGCGCGGCTTCTCCAGCTACCCTGGCATTGGTAGGTGAATCATTCGAAACCGGTTGCTCAGCGCTAGGTTCGGCAGGGGAGGGTTCTCCGGCGCTTAGGTCTACTCTAGGCGGCGCGCTTGTACTGTCAGCACCTGTATTTCCGCCGCCTCCTACGGCCTCGAACAGACCAACATCGCCAGAACGAAGATCCTTAGCAGTCTCGCCAGACTCCATAGCAAGGGCTACGTCCATGACATTCGTAGAAGCAGGATTCGAAGCATAATTCGTGGCAACCCTATTAATTGAATTCATCTCCTCGGAAACGTCTTCTTTGCCCGTTGCCTGCTGCATGAATCCTTGCATGTCACCACGGGCTTCAGAGACTGACGGGATGCCTGCCACACTGCCCTCAAGCCCGTTTTCTTCAAGAACCTCCGCCATCATAAGATTTTTGAATTCCTCGTTACCCGGCCCTGCTGCTATTTTCGAAAGCTGTGCCTGGGGAGCTTCGAATGTATCGGCAGCATTAATCTGCTGACCTACATCGTAATTGAACATGGACGAAACTATGCCTTTGTCCTCGTCACTGAGGCTGTCCCATATCTGCTTAGTTTCTCGGCCTCCATCAGAGTCCGGCAAGTCTTCAATTAGGTTACCCAGATAACCATCCCCCATATCCCCGGCATACTCCTGGGTAAGCCGAGATTGCAGAGCATTCAGGCCATTCACAACGCCAGAATCGCTGTATTGTTCAAAACCGGATTTGTAGCTATCTACATTGCTCTGAAAATCACCTTTTAATGAATCAAGGACTTCTCTGCCGATATTTTCGCGTGCATCACCCCAGTTCCCGAAGTTGGCTGACTGCGCCAGGTAGTTACCGATACCAGCAACCGCATTCCCAGCATCAGATGCTAGTGAAGGAACTGTTGAGGTTGAAGCTGGCTGGTCAGCCGCTCTCGACAAATGGGACTGCATATTTTCGGAATATTCATCGGCAATATTCCCTCTAGCATCAGCTGTGCTTTCATCATGAGCCGCATTATAGCCATCTGTTGGAGTTGGTCCGGCATGGGGATCTTGATTGAGGCCATGTTTCGCCTGAGACTCAACGCTCTCTGCAGTAGAAGAAACTCCATTAATGGGCTGATCTTTTAGGCTTTGGTTCCCTAAGTCGGAGCCTTGTGAAGCCGGAATACCACTCGCTGGGGCTTCAGGAACCCCTCCAGTAGCTCCTGGACTCATGCCGAATATGGTTCCGAATACACCTGAGGAGTTAAGACCAGAAAGTGTATCTTCATATTGAGACATATTTGATCCTTCCCAATTCCCAGACCCTGTTAAGGCTGCGATCTTTCCTCCCATAGCGGAAGCTTCAGAATTAACACCAACTCCTTGTAAGTTGCTCTCAGCCATTTTGGCAGCAGTTTCAAGCCCCGGATTGGCACCGACAGCGCTCGCATAGGCATCATTAACGGATTTAGCTTGACTTGGGTTTTCAAGCACCTTGTTAGCCGCAGCATTAAGTGGAACGCTGTTTTGTTGTCCCAATGATTGCGAGAACCCTTGAACTTCGGAGTATTGTGCGCTCTCTGACTCGGCATAGCTCGCGGCTTGGCTGATGTCACTCTTCTGGCCTGATGTAAGCCCATAGCTATCACTTTCTTGAGCTTGCTCGCTAACCGACTGAGCGAAAGCGGATTGAAGTCCAACGCTTGTTGACTCTGAAAAGCCTTGATCTGAGAGCATCCGCTCGGCTTGACTAGCAGATGTTGTGTTCGAAGTTTCTTGGATTTCTGCTTGTGCAGCGCTCAAACTTGCCCCCACACGCGCCGGGCTCATGCCTTTGCCGGAAGAGAGGCCTGCTGACATTTCAGACATCACCTGCTCGGTTGCCTTAGTCGCCTCACCAGCTGACATACCCATTTCTTGCGCAGTAGCTTGCACTGCACTCCTCGTCTGCTGGAATGCTTCACTCTGAGTGAATGTGTCAGAGTTTGTTGCTGCTCTAGTCAGGCTGTGGCTTTGACCAGTTCCCCAAGACTCGCCTAAAGAGTTGCTAAGAGTGCTGTCAAACTTATCTAGCGATTGCCTTGCAGATGCCAAAGAAGAATTACTCCCCTGGGTGGCTATTGAACTTGCGCTAAGTTCTGGAATCGTGGCGCTAGACCCAGAGTGAGATGATCCAGTTGTTTGGTCATGCTGGAATACTGGAGCTTCAGAAAGTGCTGCAGGTGAATTACCCATCTTAGGGCTGATGCGGCCTTCATCGAATGTATCTGCAGAGGACATTTTCCCTGCTAGGGCATTCATCGTATACATCGAGCCCGATACAACGAAAAGGGAAATAAAAGGTGTAGCAGCCATCATAGTGGCGCCAACCCCTACCCAGCTTTCGGCAGCAGCACTTAGTTGTGTGTAGGCATAGAAAGATCCCATATTAAAGTCAGGGATGGAGCCAGCTAAAGTGTTAAATTCATCAGACGATGCTTGGATCAAGTACAGATTGGTGATAGAGAGGATCGGCATCCAAAGCTGGATCCAGAAGAATAGCATCATGTACTTTCCAACAAGAGAGATGCCGGCAGCACCCATAATTACAATGATCGATGCAAGAGGAGCAATCGCAAAGGTCAGGCCTTCTACATAAGCTAGAAAAGGGCGCATAGTGTCGATAAAAGCAGTGCCCTCAGCGGCCCATTGAGCATTACGCTGTTGAATAGAGAGGCCATATGCTGTTGCTGCAGCAGTATCCATGCCATCCTTCAAGTGACCTTGGAGAGCGGCTTCTTGCAGCGGCTTAACTATAGCAGCGCTCATTAGATTTAAGGCGTTGTTAGCCGAGATGTTTGCGAAGCCATTAAAAAAATCTTCCAGGGAACGATATGAATTTGGGCGACCTATCGATTCGTTGCTTTTTTCCGTACGAATCATGGTGGTGACAACTTCAGCGGTGTCGTCCTTCTCCATTCGATCGAAAATTCTAGTAATATCGACTTGTGCAGATTGGCAATTTTTTGATTCAGGACCACTTCCTACATAAACCTCTGTCGTATAAAAATCATTATTTAGGAATAAAGCATCCGGAAGCTGCCCTGTCATTATATCATCGTATACATCTTGGCCTTGTAGGCTTGGCTTCCGCATTGTACAGTCGCGCAAGTAATTGAACAGAGTATGCTTAGAGTTGCCCGCAATTTTGGTGTCAATATGGCTGAAAGCCGCGTTCATGATTTCAGATTTACGCATGCCCACCAATGTTTTCAGTGGGTCAACGAATCCGCCTTCCGTAAGACGTGCCGAATCACTTGCTAGCCCATAGCCTTGCTCTTGAAGCTGGGTCAGCCCATACCCTATCTGGCTCATGATCGATCCAGCCGCCACTGGGCCTACAGGGACGTTATTTGTGACCGTGACACGTCCAGAATATACATCTTCCACATAAACGGTGACCGTAGGACCAAACATACAGGAGTACATCAAAAAGCCGGCCAAAGCTTGGCCCCAAGCCACACCTTGCTGAGGGTTCATCATGTATTTGACGCCAGTCCACATGACAAACAAAACAAAGCCTATACTGGCGACACGTCCTATGTCGCCAGTACCAGTAATCATCGCGACTCCGTTCAAGACTTCGGTCAAGAATTCACTGGAGCCGATAGAGTAAATTGTAAAATCCATATCTTCCCCTTACTACTCGTAACCGGGCAACATGCCGTCGTATGGGTTTCTGGTTGCCTCAAGCAGCATTTTTCCTCTCTCAATCAGTCCAGTGATACTTCCATATTGGTCCTTGGCAACCCGGTATTCAGCGTTCAATCTCGCCTCGGCATCAGCAACCATGTTGGCCATGTTCTCGGCGTACATATGGTTCGACCCGGCAATAGCCGCTTTGGCCTTATTAATAAATTCTTTCTGAAGCGTATAGGCGCCTGCTAAACCGAGAGCGTTTGCGTTGTCATTTATGTATGCCCTTGCCCCAGCCTCACTTTTTTCTGCCAAACTTGTCAGAATGGCCGAAACACTATTAGGAAGTGCCATTATAATTTCAGCATCATCAACTACATCACCAGACCCATCAGCCAAGCGAATACGTGCGATCAGGCCCACTTTTCCATCTTCACCGAGAAAGGCTTTCACAATTCTGTCTTTCAGGCCTTCAACGTCTTCGTTTGCAACATCGTACTCAGCACACTCATCGTCAGTGCAGGAGTAACGCTGCAAATTACCACCTTCCACATAATCAATGAGGCTTATCGTATGTGGCATAATCTGAGGCTTAACATTGCCTTCTTCTGTTGTGTTCTCGCCGGAATAAACCTCAAATCCGGTAAGAGACAATATGTTCTCCATGAACCCATCGGTATCACTCCCCCAGAGCGGCTGAACATTGCTTTTTTGCATAGCAGTCCACAGTGGGTTGCCGAATTGCGTCTTCTTTACTTCCTCGCCGGCAGCACCATCGTCTACAGATTCAGAAGCTTCATTACCCGAGTTCAAACCGGAAAATGCATCATTGAAAACACCGGCTCCAGCTGTCACGACGCCTGCTGCAGCCTTAGCCGTGTCAGTCAATGGGTTGGGTTCGTCATGGAACATGAGACCTCTTGCCATCTTGCAAGAGTCGAGCATGCTGTCGTTCATTTCCTGTATTTTCTGCAGGAACTTCGTGACAGAGTCTGCCAGCTCAGCGGACATTTGCTTGAGCGCTACTTCGAATAGCAAACCAGCAGCGTTTTGAGCCGTAGATCGTGCAAGCTGAATCAGCTGATCTTTATTGACGAATGAAAAAGAGCCCCCGAATATATCAATCCCGCCACAACCAGCTGAGACCGCCGGTGGCTCTATATAGGCGAGGTTTGCCCGCTCTATATTTGTTCGTGCTGAAAACCTGCCGCCAGACAGCAAGCCACGACGCGTTGATTCATAAGCACCTGGTTCAGTCGTGTTGGTCATCATGCTGTCAAAGACGCCACCCAGCGAATCGTCCATTGACGCATTGGCCGTTATCGTACCGCCCATCAGGGCACTCCCTAGCGCCACGGCCAGAGTGAGCTTTTTCAGACGTATCATCCGCTGATTTCTCCCTTGATCAGTTCGAACATGTCATTGGGCTCGATGTAGCCGCGCTCATCGGGCTGTGTAGGTTTGGCCTTAAGCATTTGTTCGAAGCTTTGGCCGAGAGGATTCATCTTGCTGTTCTGTGTTTCTTGGAATTCGGCATCGCTGATGACGTTATTCATCCGGGCCTGGTCGATAACAGCTTCCGCAAGATCATCTGCAGCGATGCCCCCCTGACCGACAGAGACGATGGTCTTGCTGTCGATAACCAGATAGATCGCGGGGGTTGTCACGATCCCGAGCATGTCGGATTGGCCTTCATCGACGACGTAGTTTTCAAAGCCGGTGACGGGGAGGGGGCTACCATCGAGCGAGATCGGCTGGACATCGAAACCGCTCTTGCGCCTCACCCAGTCCAGGGGGCGCGTCTGATCAATGCAGGCGGCGCAGTCCTCTTCGTAGAAGAAGAAGAGGCCAAGGGTGCGCTCGCCGATCGTGCGGAGCAGACGGGCTGAGGCTTCCTTGGCTGCATCATCGAGTGCCTTGGAGGCGAAAGAGGCAGTCGAGCGATTGGTGTTTTCATCAAGCACCGGATACTTCAGCAGGGCATCCTGATAGGTCCTGGTGAACTGCTCGGCCTTATCCAGGGCGACGCGCTTCAGGTAGGCATACACTGCAACCGTCTCCACATCCGTCGGGTTGTCGAGCGCAGCACGGTGGTAGCGCGGCAGATTCTCTTTCAGCCACTGTGCCGAGAGGTAGGCAGGTTCCTCAGGCTCAGGGGGTTCTTCTGGCTTCTTCGAGTCTGGCGGGGGGATGACAACCGGCTTCACCTCGGGAGGCTTTTCTTCTGGCTCCTCTTCCGGAACAGGATCCGGCTCATAGAAGAACCAGCCTTCATCCTGGTTGTCCCAGAAGCTCTGCTGAGCGTGCGCAGGGCTACTGGCAAGTGAGAGGGCAAGCGATGTTGTCACTGCCGCGACCGCGGCAGCACATATCGTCTTTGTGTAGCGGGTGTTGAGTAAGCGTGACATGGGGAAGGCGCCATTCGTGCAATTTGCCTTCATGCTACGAAAAGGGCCTCAGATGCTGCCGGCCGAAGGGCGCCAAAAAAGGGCGGACTTTGCGGGTTCAGCCGGAGGATGCCATGACCTTGCTCAAGTCCATGTCAATGGTTGCTGGTGAGTCAGCCCGTGCTTATGTGTACAATGTGGTATTAGTGATGCCGGCGACCTTCGTCTTGGTTATAAATAATGTTTTTTTTATGCACGCCATGTGCATTGCTCGCAGCTTGGGCCTTTTCACCGTAATGTCCAAAATTAGATAGGTTTTGGTTGCGACAGAATTTCAATTAGACGATATAGGGGTATTGGGTGGATAACGCCGCTATTAACCCGCACGTTCCCATTCGTAGGCCGATCGAGGCTACAATGTCTGAACATTTTTTAAATGGGCATCAGGATGGGCCTATGATTCGAGACGCTAGTGGCAAGGAACGCCCAGTGGAGCTAGCCGCTAAGGCGCTGGCTCATGTCTATTCGCTGGACGAGAGAGGGGTCTCTATCTTTCTCCGAAAAGTATCAGAGACGCTTCAGAAGCATGACCTGACACTCGATCAGCTGGTTGAAATGCTGGTACGACACAAAGGCAGCCATGTGATGTCCGTTCGCCGTTTGCGTACAGCAGAGCGGCTACGGAGTTTCTTTCACGGGGAGGGGGCTCGGCGCTATGTCTGCGTGAACCCCTATTCTGGTGAGGCTGAAATCGCAGTAGATACGACGAAGATCATTCAGAAATGGGAACGCCAATACGGTGCTTATGAAGTCGATGCCTGGAAGGTCGTCATCGACTGAAGGCTTCGTGGTCTTCTCAGTGAACTTGCGCGCCTTCTAAGGTTTCTTCTGGATCCATGCCGACTGGTCTTTGTCGGACATAAACCGTCACAAGACGCCTGACATCGTTGCCGATCGGTACAAGCGTGAAGCGGAACAGCTGCTCCGGGACACCCCAGTATTCGGAAGGGGACAGGTAGCGTTTTTCTTTTCGCTTGGTCACGGCCTGGGACAAGCGCAGCTTGCTGAGATTCTCCTTCAGCAGCCATCGGGACAGCGACAGGGAAAAGCTCCCCGGGCTGTGTTGCTGTACCGGGATCGGGCTGTTGTTGGCCGCGGCCGTGTTGCCAATGAAGCCCGATCGGGCGGCGTATTGCTCAAGCGCATGTTCACTAAGCTCGATGGGGCCAGCAACGGGGCTCATGACGCGATTCTCACGACTCGTTGACGCTTCGATCGCATAAGCATTGCTGTATCGTGCCAGCGCCTCTTGCTGATAGGCATCTAGGCGCTTGCCGACTCTCACCTTGGCGCCCTCCAGCCAGAACTTCCCCCACTTCGCGAACGGTTTCGCGGGATGATCCTTCGCGGATTCACCGATGACCGCCAGTAGTGCCTTCCGCGTCGCCCCTTGCGAGACCTGGATTACGTTCAGGGTGCGCTGGTTCCAGGCGATACCAACAGAGCCGGGCTTTTCGTGGGCATGGTAGTCTTCCGCCAATCGCCACGGGTTAGCGATGATGGCCTTCAGCGCTTCCAGCTCAGCGATAGCGCCGGCATAGCCTGCTAGGGGCTCATCCAACACGGGCAAGGTGACGCGAATACGACCGCTTCGGTCGATACGTGAGGTATCTCCGAAGACAATGTCGGCATACTCCAGTGAGGGAGAAACCGATTCTACTTGCGTAAACACTGCTGCCCGTGTCATTTCTGCCTTCCTTGTTAGTCAGTTCGTTCCAGGCAATGGCGAAGCCCCATATACCCCATGTCCATCCCTAGGATCGAGTTGCCACAGAGAGTTCTGGCTTGGTCCGGATAGTTCATGAAGGAGTCCTGCAGCTCGTTGTACGCCGTTTCCTCCATTCTCATGCAGCGATTGAACGCCTCATTGTCTGCACCACTATCTGCGACCAGTTGCTCGCAGTGAAACCGCGAGGGCAACTCGGGTAGTGTCGTCATCTCCCGAGTGAAGTCTACTTTGTCGATCCCGTTAGGATTTTCCGATGCTTCCTGCGCCATAGCGAGCATGGGGAGGGTGCCGAGGGCGAGGGCCAGTAGCGCTCTCGCGGTGTTAGATGGCATTAATGAGCTCCTGTAGATTATGGGGATTCCTTGCAAGGCCCCCGCTCCTGTATTCAGAAGCAGGGGCTGGGGGCGATCAGCTGGCCATCTCCGGAGTGATCGCATCATTCATCAGATCCGGTATCAGCAGAGGGTCTCCCTGAAACTGGACATGGTGCAGGAAGCTGCCTTCCAGCGGGTAGCTGATTACGGCTTGGTTGACGTAGTCGTTGACGCTTTTGTTCTGCGGGGACAGCGCCATGATGATATCGACCACCGCGACATGTGATTCGCGCTGGCTGTCTTCTGCGGCTGCCAGCCGCCAGCCATCCTGAGCAAAAGTGTGGGCCTTGGCGTAGCGCTCCCCATTGGTGGGGGTGAAGGGCCGCTGTGTCTGCATGCCAGATTCCTGCGCTGGCATCAGATCGCATGCCAGGGCAATCGCGACACGCGTGTCCTGGCCATATCCTTGAGCCTGCAGGTATTCCCGAAAGCCTTGGCAGCTCTGATCGAAAAAGGATTCATCGACCGGGATCGGGCGAGGCACCGTTTCCCCCTGACGCTCCACATATCGCAGCTGTTCCGGCACGTAGTCGGGGTAGCCGTTCTCGGGAACATAGCTAGAGAAGACCGGTGAACGCTCCAGGACGGTCTGCCCATCGGCTGCCAGCGCGACCAGGGAAAATGCATAGCGACGCATGGACGCGCCAATGATCGGCTTCTGCGATTCCGGATCGATGGTGTCGCGTGGAAGCTGGCTTTTCCGCGCCCCGCTGGCGAGGCGCTGACGCACCCCGTCCACCTGACGCTGGGTGTTCAGATCGATCAGGCTGGGCATCCACATTCGGATGCGCTTCACCTTGGCGATATTGGGACCGCCGTCATGTTGATGCTCGAGGCGTGTGATCAGGCTGGCCCGGCCATGAAGGACGCGATTTTGCTGGCCCATGTTGACCAGCCAGCGGGCAAATAGAATCCCCGGTTTGTTGGGATCGGTTCGCGCACTTTGGGCAACGATCATCGGGTTCTGCCGACAGTGCGATGCTGTCCGCTGATCGATCTTACCGCCAAAGAAGCTGCCACGCGCCCGTTGCCCAAGGCGGTCTCGTTCAGGCGTGCTAAGCGCCTGAAGGTCCATCTGCACTTTTATGGCTTGTTGGGGCAGTGAGGAAGAGGTAGTGGGAACCACTTCTCCCACCAGCATCTGATTCTGCACATCGACCGAATCGACTCGGATCAGGACGTTCTGATCGTATATCCCTTGTTGGCGGGGCTGCCGAACCGCCGCCTGGCTAGGCATGTAGGCCATGATGTTGACTCCCTGGATTCTCGCACACGTTCCTAATGATACGGATATCGGCGGGATTCAGAACCCAACTTTGCGAAGGGACCACAAGTCGGCCGTTTTTTGGCGCGAAACGCCCCCAGCAGGGGAGGAGGGAAGCAGTAGCGTGTAGTAGTACAACAAGGAGCTCCCTCATGAAGAACGCGACGACCTACTGTTTATTCAGCGATATTCCCGATACCCCAGCCCTTGCCGAGATGTTGGAAGAGTCCCCTTCACGGCGCTGCCAGTTCGGCGAAGAGAAGCACATTGGATTTCGCCCGCCTGTTGCCGGCGAAGACTATGCCTTGGAAGCGAATCGCTTGTGCATGTTCAGTGTTGAGCTGACCAAGGTTGTGTTGCCGGCCAAGGTGGTGAAGCGAGAAACGGACCTGAAGATCGCAGAGGCCGAAGAGAAGCACGACCGAAAACTCGCCGATGCAGAGAAGCGTGAAATCAAGGAGACGGTTCGCGCTCATCTTCTGTCGCAGTCACACCAGGTATCGGAGCAGGTGGATGTGTGGTGCGATCGTGAACGCAGCCTGCTGGTCATTGATGCCAGTTCCGAAAAGAAGATCGAAGACATCCTGAATACCCTAAGGGCGACGCTGGGGACACTTCGCGTCGTGCCGTTGGCCACACAGGAGTCAGCGGCCGAGGCCCTGACACGCTGGCTGGGGCAGGGGAGGCCGGACCCGGCGCACTGGCAGTTCTCCGGCTCATGCAAGATGGTTGGGCGGGAAGACTCCTCCACGGTGACCTTCGACAAGGCGCAGCTAGCCTTTGAAACCGAAGCACCCGATGCGGGAGAGGATATCGGCAAGATGGGGCCTACTCCCGAAGTCGAGGCATGCCTGGATCAGGGGCGGATCTGCACCGAAGCGCGTTTCGGCGTGGAGGAGGTGGGTGAGTTCGTGCTGACCAATGGGCTGGTGCTGAAATCCATCAAGCCTTGGGCGGAGACTCCCAAGGCGGATACAGATGATCTTCAGGAGGCCAAGCGGCTCAATTACGAGGCCCAATGTGTTGTGACCTACGGCCTGATTGCGCATGTAATCGATGAGCTGCGGACCTATCTCGGCGAAGCAAGCCTTGATGAGGAGGATCTTGTAGGCATCGATGACAACGCCTCGCAGGAGAGCCTGGCGACAGAGGACGAGATGGATCAACGTGAGCCGGCGCCAGCAGCAAACGACGAGATCGAGGATACGAATGAGGCGCGAGCTGGTGAGGATGAAGAGGCCCCAGCGGAAGAGGGTGACGCGCTAGCGTAAGAGTAGGCCGCTCCTGATGCGAAGCCAGGAAATCGCCCCGATCGCCAGTCGTGCGTCGGGGCGTTTTGGTTCTAGCTAGTGCTCTCGAATTCGCGATACCCCTGCCTCGCCCGCTCCAGGACGTTGAGCTGATGAAGCCAGCCCTTCAGGGTGTCGACTTTCCGCTGCCCCGGTATAACCAGCTCCGGGTGGCT